>NZ_JBEAES010000022.1:0-105617 GCF_050477165.1 Brevibacillus sp. FIR094
GTAATGCACTCTTGTGCCCATAAAGAAGCACCTCCTTAGAATCATATTTGGAATACGATTCAGGAGGTGCTTTTTCCTTGTCTCAATTTATTGGGTCACTTCAATCCTCCAGCATAAAGGGATTTTTGAATCGACCTTATTTAAACAAATTAATCGTGGTAATAATGATCGGCATCGCGAACACGTCAATCAGGAAGGCACCTACGATCGGAACGACCAGGTATGCTTTTCGCGAAGGACCAAATCTTCCCGTTACTGCCGCCATATTCGCCATTGCGTTTGGTGTAGCGCCAAGACCATGTCCTGTAAAGCCTGCGACCATAACTGCGGCGTCGTAGTTTTTGCCAAGCAAACGGAACAAGACGAATATCCCAAACAAAACGATGAATACTACTTGAACAAACACGATCACGAGCATTGGAAGCGCAAGATCGGCAACTTCCCACAGCTTGATGCTCATCAGTGCCATGGACAGGAAGATTCCAAGCGTCACATCACTGATCAGGTTGATGCTCTTCATATCGATTGCCTTTGGATTGAGCTTGTCTACAATGTTACGGACAATCACCGCTACAAACATCGCTCCCACATAACCTGGCAAAACAAATCCGGTTGCAGTCGAGAACAGCTCTCCCAAATACGTTCCCAATGCCATACAGAATGTAATCAACAGGACTTGGATGAAGAAAGTATTCGACGTAATCGGTTGTACTTTTTCCTCAACTGTTTCTACTGCTTCTTCGGTTTCAGTCGGCTTCAGATCGTATTTGGTAATCAAATATTTCACAGTCGGTCCGCCAACCAAGCCCCCTGCTACGAGACCAAAGGTTGCTGCTGCGATCCCAATTGCCAACGCAGATTGAATGCCCATGTCCTCAAGCGTTTGTCCAAAAGCGCCAGCCGCTCCATGTCCACCTTCCATGGAAACTGCCCCTGCCATCATCCCGATCAATGGATGAATGCCAAACACGGAAGCCAAAGACACACCAATTACGTTTTGTGCCAAAGCAAGAAATCCACAGGCGATCCAGTAAATAACGAGCAGCTTACCACCAAGCTTGATCAGCTTAAAGCTCGCTCCCAATCCAACGGTAGTAAAGAACGTGAGCATGAACAAGCTTTGCAAGGAAGTATCCAATGTAATCTGTAAAATTCCAGTCGCTTTCAAAGCCGTTGCAATGATAGCGAACAACAAGCCCCCAACCACTGGTGCCGGGATACAAAACTTTTGCAAGAAACTAGCCTTTTTTACGAGGAATGTACCTAATACGAGAAGTGCTACTGCGAGAAAAATCGTCGTTACTTGATTAAGTGCTAACGTCATAGTTGTCTCCCCTTAGTTGTTCTCTAGTAATCCCATGATGGCTTCATTCGTCAAGTAAGCACCTAACTTTACTGTTCTTCCGTTTTCATCTAAAACCGGATTCACTTCACAAATATCAAAAGAAAGCGTTTTCTTATGAGCGGCAACAGTACGGATCAAAGTGCGGACAACCATTGGTGTCAAGCCAAACGGAGATGGTGCACTTACTCCCGGTGCAAAAGCTGCGTTTAACACATCTGTACATAGTGTCAACATGACATGATCGTGTTTTCCGATGAATTCACTTACAGATAAAGTAATTTCATCCATTCGTGCGTCTGTCATCTCTTCTTCATACACATAACGAACACCGAGCTCATCCGCTTTATCAAATAGCTCCTGCGTATTTCCGAAACGCTGAATCCCTAACACATAATAGCTGCTATTTTTGTCATGTTCTAGTATTTGCCGAAACATTGTCCCCGATGAAGGATGAACTTCATAGGAGCGCAAATCGAAATGAGCGTCAATATTGATAATGGCCAGAGAAGCCTCTTTTCCAATATGCTTTCGGACACCTACGTAATGTCCATACAAAGTCTCATGGCCTCCGCCTAAAATAATAGGCTTCATGGCTTTGGAAAAGATTGCAGAGACGGCGTTCCCCAATTCTTCCTGGGCAGCTTCTAGCTCTTCGTTTGGACAAGCAACATTCCCCACATCAACAATCCGTTTTCCTTCCTCTACTTTCCAAGGAAGGCTTGCAAGCGCTTGCCGAATTGCGTTTGGAGCTTTGGCTGCACCTAATCTTCCTTGATTGCGCCTCACTCCCTCTTCGCATTCAAACCCAATGATAGCGACTGTGCGATCCTTGGCAGCTTGCAATGTATCCAAGTCCGTTACTTCTACAATCTGATGGTAGCGAAAACTACTTCTTCTCTCCGTATGGTCAGTCCGGCCGGTCCACAAATCTGCTGATACATTCTTTGGCAAGCTATTCATCCTTTCTGAACCTTTTGTTTATTGATTATATAATGACAAACTTATTATTTCTAATATATAATTTAAATAAATTGATAGCTTCAAGCTATAAATAAGGGTAGGCGATCCAGTTGGACATCAAACATTTGCACTATTTTGTGACAGTTTGCGATCAGTTGAGCTACTCCAAAGCCGCACAAAAACTGCATATTTCACAGCCTTCCTTAAGTAACGCGATCAAAAATCTGGAGCAAGAAGTCGGCTCTCCACTGCTCGAGAGAAACACGAGAAAAATGGAATTAACGGATGCTGGTAAAATTTTGTATCAGAAATCGTTGCTGCTTCTTTCCCAAATGAACATGCTGAAAAAAGAAATGGAAGAAGTAAAGCTAACCGGAAGCGGAGATCTCATCATCGGCATCATTGAGTCCGTGAAGCATTGGATTCCAAAAGTCATTCGCGAATACCAAAAGCGTTTTCCCTCTATTAACATCAAGCTAATCGAGGTGTTGAGTGGGAAAGCTGTCAAGGAATCACTGCGCAAGTATCATACGCATTTACTCATAACCAACCAATTCATCGATGAAGAAGATATCGAATCATTTCCCTTGTATGATGAGCGCTTAATGCTGGTGCTGCACAAGGATCATCCGTTGGCGGAAAAGGAATCGATTCGATTGAAAGACTTGGCTAGTGAGCCATTCATCATTAGTACAGAGGGATTTCAGACGAGGGAGGATATATTAACGGCCTTTTCGTTTGAACAAGTCAACCCGCAAATCAAATTTGAGATTGAGCGCTTTGAAACCGCGTTGACGTTAGTGAGGGAGAATCTGGGGGTTACGATTATTCCTGAGAACTATTTGTCTGGATCAACAGATGCTTCACTTGTTCGGAAAACGATTGATTCGCCTGCGTTGGAGCGGACGGTTTATTTGGCGTATTTGAAAAATCGTTATTTGGCTCCTGCGGTGCAGGCCTTTTTGGAGGAGGTTCGGGGGAAGTTTCCAGCCCGGTGATCGTTACGAAAATGGTTCATAAATAGATTTCACAATTCCCTCATCCTTTTATATAATTGGGAAAGTCTTGAAAAATTTCAAAAGCAGGTGATCCTTTGGTTCAAGTAGGCGATGCTCCCTCTAGCTTTATTGTGTTCCTTCCGTTACTAATCATCTTATTTTTAAACATCATTAACATTGTCATCAGTATTTGGGTATACCGCGATGCAAGGAGACGAGGGAATAGCAAGGAATTCGCTATCATCGGGCTTGTTGCTTCCTTGTTTTTTCCGATTATTGGGTTGATTATTTATTTGGTGATTCGGAAAGATAAATATTGAAACGTATGGAATTCTATTTTCCTTCTCTCCAAATAAAAAAAAGCAGTTGAACAGAGATAACCTTCCTGCTCAACTGCTTTTTTAGAAACGAAAACGGGCAAACGCTAGGATTAGCCTCTGGTCACATTCAGGATTAGATCGTTTTCATATCCACCAATTGAGATGTCAGAGTAGCACTTGATCATTTCTGTTAGCATCACCTTTGCTTCCAGTCTGGATAGTGGCGCGCCCAAGCATAAGTGGCAGCCTTTTCCAAAGGATAAATGCTTATTGCTATTAGGTCGATGGATATCGAATTGGTCTCCTTGTGCAAAGGTATTTTCATCACGATTAGCAGAACCGAGCCATGCCATGACGATTTCGCCTTTTTTCATCATACTTCCGAACATATCCGTATCTTCTTGAACCTTGCGCATCAATACCTGTGCTGGCGGACGGAAGCGCAATACTTCCTCGATCGCTTGATCTACCAGCTGCGGATTCTCTCTTAATTCACGATAGACGCCTGGTCGATCTAGTAAAAAGCAGTAGAAAACACTGAACAAGAGCGTACTTGTCGTTACATTTCCGGCAAGCAGCAAGCTGATGGCAATATCAATAATCTCGCGGTCTGATAGTTTTTGGCCTTTATATTCTGTTTGCGTCAAATCGGAAAGAAAATCTTTTGCCGGGTTCTCTCTTTTTTCTTGAATGATCGGAGAGAGATAAACGGCCATTTCCTTCATAACTTCTTCCTTTTTGAGGTTAATATCCTCATACGTCTCGCGGGTCCCGGAAGAGATGAGCACATCAGACCATTGTTTGAACAGCATCCAATCACTGGACGGTACACCGAGCAAATCGGCAATGACAATCACCGGCATCGGGGTTGCCAGATCACCTAAAATTCTGATGCTTTGCTTTTCTTTTACTTCCTCTAGCAAATGACGTGAAATTTCTTGAATACGAGGTTCCCACTCCTGGAGTGTTCTTGTTGAGAATGCCTTTGTATAGAGAGCTCTCCTTTTTCCGTGATCAGGCGGGTCCATCTCTGTGATGCCCTTTTCTTTCAATGCGAGGGAACCAGCGATTCGTTTGCCGGTATCGCTTGAAAAGTGGTGATAATCGGTCAGCACACGCTCTACATCCGCATACAGAAATACGTTCCAAACCTGTTGCTTTTCATCGTAATGTACCGGGCTATTTTTTCTCATTTCCGCATACCAGCCGTAGGGTTCAAACTGTTGTTGCAGATTCTCGGCACCCGATATTTCATTAGGGAATACTACTTTATTCATTTCATTCACTCCTTATTTAAATGGGTAGGTAATTGCTGTAAGCTGGCTACTCTCGGTATGACTTGATGTCCTCTAACATGGTATCTAGGAGTTTTTCTATTAACCCAATGTCTGTATTCGATTCAAAGAAGGAAATGTTGAGGGTTATGCAATCTTGATACGTACTGACTCCAAGCATCAGTCCTGGAGCGTAATAGGCTGGTGAGACGATATACGCACCTGCGACTTTGACATCATCGAATGTTATCTGATTTGTACCAATCATACCGAAATTGGATAATATTGGTGTGCTGTTTCCATCCGCTACAATTTGTTTTCTTACATCCTGTATGATCTTCAATGTCTGTTGAAACTCAAAATTTTCCACAAAGGCAAACGTGTTTACCGCATCATATAGAATCTCTTTGTTATCGCGTTGACTCTTCATGAATTCCGCCACTTCTTTCACCTTATCTGCAAATGTCCCTGTTGCTTGATTCATGGAAGCGTGAACAACGCCAGACAAGTTGTAAATGGCGTCTGCCTTGCCCGTGGGCAAGAATTTTCTTACATTAACAGTCACCATGACTTTGAGTTGCCGAGCCGCAACACTCTCCATCTGTTGAGATAAAGCGCGCATGTAGGCAGCCAATAACACATCATTTACCGTGAACCCTTTTTGTTTAAATCCTTGCGCTAGCTCCAACCACTCTTCGCGCGGTATTCTGCGAATGGCTTGTCTCCTTTTCACTGGTTCTCCAGGCGTAAAAGGAAGTGTTGGTCCCTGCGGTTCTGGAGCTTGCGGCATCCCGCCATTTGGGATACCCATCTCCTTGAACAAACGACTCTGATCCCTGCCCTCAGGGTTTGACTTGGGAACGTAGCGAGGGTTTTGGGCAAGCTCACTATATAGCGAAGCTAACAAGAGGACATACTCTATCAACCCTGCACCATCACTACATAGATGATTTAATTTGATGCCTACGATATCTTTGGTCGAGGACCGCAGAATGCGAACTTTGACCATCGCATCAGTATCGATGTCTATTGGGCTCGACAGCCACTCCTGTATGGCTTTCTCTTCGGAATCGGACTCACTGAGAAGTTGCAAGGAACACCAACCGCTTGACGCCAAATCGCTGCGTCGCTCCCAATAGGGGAGGACTGGATCTTTTATAAAGTGGCAACCAATGATCGGTTCAGCAATGATGCTTGCCTCCATCGCTTGAAGCAATCGCTGTTGATTCACATGTCCGTCCATTTCCAGCACCATTTGAAGTTGGCAATCGGAAAGATAGCTGACCATGTAATTAAACCTGTCACTTCCGTTTGCAGGCAGTCGTTGTGGGATTGCCATGTTCTGATTTGCCTCACTGACATTCATTTACTACACACCCCTTCAACTAAAATTTTGGAAAGAAAAACAGTCAGGAAAAATCATCCTGACTGTCCTTTTTATCAGCAAATCCAAGGGCTTCTATCGAATGGAAATCTTGTATTCCTCTAGCCACATATTTATCTGAACGAGGTATTCGATCAGCTTCGTTGATTGAGCTAGATTCATAGGTGCTTTTCCATCCAGTACAAATTGGATCACAGACTTATTAATCAATGGTAGTAGAGGCGAATTAGGATTCGCTAAAATTTGTTTCATATGGTCTAATATCGCATGGTAATACTCTGGATGATAGGTCATCGGATATGCGCTTTTGTTGCGGTACAATACTTCTTGCGGCAAATATCCTTTGTACGCTCTGCGAAGCAAGCCTTTTTCGATTTGATCAATATTTTTTACTTTCCATGGGACATTCCATAAATATTCAACCAGACGATAATCACAATAAGGAACACGCACTTCAAACCCCGTATACATGCTCATTCGATCTTTGCGATCCAATAGTAACGGAAGAAAACGTGTGATAAAGAGGTACGACATTTTGCGCTGTTGCGCTTCCAATGCTGTCTCTCCTTCCAAAGGATGCACCTCTGAAATCCCTTCTTCATACCGCCTGCGAAGATAGTCTTGTGGGCGAATCCTTTCGATGGCTTCCTCATTTAAAAATGTACTCCACCCGTCATGCTCCATCCAAGGAAATTTGCCTGAATTCAAGAATTTCTCCTTCTGAAACCAAGGATACCCGTTAAACACTTCGTCTGCCGATTCACCTGATAGCGAAACGGTCGCTTTTTTCTTCATTTCCCGGCAGAACAAATAGAGCGAGGTATCCGTCTCCCCTAATCCCGGGAGATCACGCGCTCTCAACGGCATATGAAAATGAGTAATCAGATCTTGAGCGTTGAAAGTAATCTCTTGATGCTTCGTTTGTACATGCTCTGAGACTGATTTCGCCCATGGCGCATCCAAGCTAATGTGCAGCAAACCTTCTTCAAAATGCTGATCATTGTCAACAAAATCTACTGAATAGGTGTGCAACGTCTTCCCTTTTTTACGAAGCTCTTCAGCGGCTAAAGCCACCAAGCCACTGGAGTCCAAACCGCCAGACAGCATACTAACCAATGGCAGGTCAGAGATTAACTGGCGTTGTACCGTGTCTTGTAAGAGGGCTCGTATCCTTTCTGTCGTTGTATCCATATCGTCAGTATGCACTTTACTTTCCAGTTTCCAGTATGGCCTTGTCCTGATTTGATCCTTCGTAACTGTTACACAATGTCCAGCTCGAACCTCATTTACATTGCGGAAAATTCCAAATCCAGGCGTTCTCGCCGGACCGAGTCCAATAATATCTGCTAACCCATCCGCTTCTACTTCAGGCTTCACTTTTGGATGGGCGAGCAAAGCTTTCAGTTCAGAGCCGAACAAGAACGAGCTCCCTCGTTGGCAATAAAATAATGGTTTAACACCTAAGTGGTCACGCGCTAAAAACAATCGATGATTTTTTTCGTCCCAAATGGCGAATGCAAAAATGCCATTGAGATGACGGACACATTCCTCCCTCCATTCCAAAAAAGCGTGCAGCAATACCTCTGTGTCAGAATTGGTTTGAAAGGAGTGTCCAAGCAGCTCTAACTGGCGGCGCAGTTCCAAATAATTATAGATTTCGCCATTAAACGATAAGACACACGTCTGATCTCCTTCTCGGTAGATCATTGGCTGCTTGCCGCCTTCTGGGTCGATCACGATCAGGCGCCGATGCGCAATCGCTGCCCGAGGAGACAACCAATAGCCCTCTTCGTCTGGCCCGCGATGTTGGATCGCTTGAGCCATTTTGTGCAAAATAGCATGCTGGGATGACAAATCGTCATCCCAATCAAGCCATCCCACAATTCCACACATAGTAACCTCTCCTCTTGTTCGCCAATTTAGTGTTGGGGATGAAACGTTATCGCATTGACTAACTCGCTTACCTTTTGCTCTGGGTTCGCTACCAATCCTTCTAAAAGAGTATTCAAGTGCTGTAGCATACTACTAATCTCCTTATCGTTGAAGAAACGTCGATAGTAGTTGATATGCAAGACTAGCACTTGTTCATAGAAAAGGATTTCCACTCGTAACGGATGCTCCGTCTGAGCGATAGAATCATAGATGGTAGCACCGAGGACATCATTAAATCCTCTAAACACGGAAGAGAAATCAGGGAGCTGCTCGCTCACCAGATAACTGTCAAACAAAAGCTGATCTCGTGGGATATCGCACCACTCGTATATTTTTTTCAACGGCGTGTATTCGTACTGACTCGTCTCTACTACCTTGGACTGCATGCTTTGGAGCCAAGACAAGAACCTCATGTTTTGCTCAATGCTCACGCGAATGGGCAGAATATTGAAGAAAAGCCCGACAGAATGCTCAACCTCCATCATTGCAATGCTGCGGCCGGAGAAAATCGTACCAAAAACAACGTCTTCCTTGCCGCTGTAATGATGGAGCAGCAATGCCCAAGCTCCCTGTACCAATGTATATGGCGTCAGATGATACTTCTTGGACAAGGATAACAGCGCTGAGGAGACCTCTGGCGATACGATGAATCTCTCTTGAGAATAGGGAGGCTCCTCGGCAGAAATATTCTTCCTGCTCGCTTGCGCCCATTCAAGGGTGGAGCTGGTCATTCCTTTCAGATTTTTCTTCCAGAACAACTCGGCATCCGTTAAGTCCTGTCCTTTTTGTAGCGCAACATAATCCCGATAAGGATAGACAGGCACGATATCAATCGCTGTCCCTTGGGAAAACGCTTGATAATATTCGAATAGTCTCTTCACGATCAACGTATAGCTCCAGCCATCCTGCAACATCAGGTTGAAGACATAAATAAAGTAGTAGACATCCTCTCCTACTCGAAGCAGAGCAAGATGTGCATGTGGTGCATGGCCCATCTCAAATCCTTGTTGTCTCAGCTTCTGAATGTAGAATTGCAATTGTTCATGTTGATTATCTTCTGGAATGCCACGCCAATCTTCCTGTTTGATGTGTATATCCACTTTTTCATGCACGATCTGCATCGGCTCATCCAGCTCTTCCCAGATAAAGGAGGTTCGCAATGCAGGGAATTGCTGGATGAGATGCTGCCATGCCTGCTCAAAAGCAGCTACATGGAAAGGGCCACCCTCTATGCGAAAAGCGTGATGAACCACATTCAAACCAGGCTCCGGATGATGTTTATATCGATAAAGCATATTCTCTTGCATGATCGTCAGCGGATAAACATCCTCCATGTATGGGTTATCTGCTTTTATCCGATCCAGCTGATGCTTATCCAATGTTGGTAACTCTACTGCCGTTGGAGTTCGCTTCGCACTTTGGGTGGAAACCCCACCTACAACCTCTGCTAGTTCAGCTATGGTCTGGAATTGGAAAATTTGCTGTGGAGTCAGTTCCAGACCGAATTGTTTTGCTCTCGCAACCACTCGAATGGTATGAATGGAGTCGCCGCCCAATCCGAAGAAGTTATTATGTATGCCAACCTTATCCAAGCCCAATATCTCAGCCCAAACATTGGCAAGAATGTTTTCCGTCTCCGTCGCCGGTGGTACAAAATCTCCCTCCATCTCTGGCACTTCCAAAAGCGGCACAGGAAGCGCTTTGCGATCCAATTTCCCATTCATGTTCACTGGCATTTCCTTGATAAACTCAAAGATAGACGGAACCATGTAATCTGGCAGCTTATCCCGTAAATAACTGCGCAGCTCTGGAATGAACTGGCGAGCAACTCTGTCTGTCAAAGGATCGTTCGCATACGTTTCGATCGGCTGGTAGTTTTTCGCTGGACGATACCACGCGGTGACCACTGTGTTACGCTGTCTTTTTTCTAGTAAATGCTCAGGTCTCAGCACAGCTTCATAGCTGCCATCCTCTCTATCACCCATCCAAGCGATATCCACGCTGTATCGAAGCTCAGCGCCCAACTGCCAAAGCTCCTCTGGGTCAATTCCACTGTATGAATCGTTCTGATCTGTTCTCAGTTCTTCTACCGTTTTGAGAACATCTCTGTCAGTAAGCAACGACTGGTATCGATTCGCCCTGTCCAACCGCAAATTAGGGATATTCGTAAGCCCTAAGATTTGCGGTTTATACTTGGTCATGATTTGACGAAGTCCATCAATATTTTGGAATCCCTCCTCATGCCAATCCAGCCAGGAAAAGTCCTCAATCGGCTGTACTTTTTTGCCGAGATGAAGAACCACATCATAGCGATAGCGAGTTAATTCGTTATGATGACCTCCACGCTTCAACTTGATTTCTACATGGCTGATCTGATGCAACTGCGCCTGAAGCGCATAGAAAAATGCAGGATCTATAACCAGCTCCTGCTCTTGTCTCATTCGCTTCTGCACACGGCGCTGCAATTGATCCATAGTCAACGTCGCCGGTGACTTTTCCATCTCAACCTCAGTGTGGAAGGTTTCCAGTAAAGAAAGATTCCGAACATCCCCGACAAAGATTGCTCCTTTGTCATTCATGGCGTGTATGGCCTTTTTCAGCACATCCAACAGATAGCTCGCATCCGGGAAATACTGCACCACAGAGTTGAGCACGATCACATCGAACTTCTGTCCCTTTAGTCCATTAAAATCATCCGCATAGCTCTTACGCAGTGTGACATTGGATAAATCCTCTCTTTGGTTGATCAGATTCGCAGTAAGATAATCCAACGCCATCGACGAAAAATCCGTTCCCCAATACTGTTCACAATGAGGCGCTATCCGGGATAATAGCAGCCCTGTACCGCACCCGATTTCGAGTACCTTTTTCGGTTGCAAGGCAAGGATACGATCAACTGTCGAATTGACCCATTCACGCATTTCTTCTGCTAAAAGGGGCTGACCCGTATAACTGCTGTTCCAACTGGTAATGTTGAAATCGGCCTCATATTTATTTTCATCATCATAGGCTTTATCAAAGACATCCTGCCATTCTGATACCTGTTCCGCAGGAAGTGCTTCTTCTGTTGTCTTTTTCAGTTTTTCCTTGGTCTGTGAATCTGGCACGATATAAGAAACCAACTGTTTATGCCCTGGTCTCTGCTCGGATTCATGAACGATCACAGCCGCTTTTTGTACATGTGGATGTTCATCTAATACAGCTTCAATCTCACCCAGCTCGATACGGAACCCTCTTAATTTGACCATAAAATCAATTCGTCCCAGATACTCGATCGTTCCATCCGGCATGTAACGTGCCAAGTCACCTGTTTTATAAAGGCGTGCTCCCTCTTTTTTGCTGAATGGATCAGGGATGAATTTTTCTTCTGTCAGCTCAGGTCGGTTATAGTATCCGCGAGCCAGCTGTACACCACCGATGTGCAGCTCACCTGCAACACCCACGGGAACAGGATTCAGGTGCTCGTCTAACAGATAGATTTGGGTGTTTGCCACAGGGCGTCCAATCGGCACGGTTCTAAGCTTGCTTCCTTTTTGACATGCCCAGTACGTGACATCAATCGCCGCTTCTGTAGGACCATAGAGGTTGTGCAATTCCGCATCGAGACACTCGAAAAAGCGCTCCTGCGTTGCATAAGATAAGGCTTCACCACTGCAAATGACTCGTCGCAGCGTATCGCAGCCGCTAATTTCCGTCTCCTCCAGGAATACCTGAAGCATGGAAGGAACAAAGTGCATGGTTGTGATTTTCTCTTTTTTGATCAAGCGTGCCAGATAGGTCGTATCTTTATGACCTTCTGGACGAGCTACTACCATGCAAGCGCCCGTCATTAACGGCCAGAAAAATTCCCATACCGACACATCAAAGCTGAAAGGCGTCTTTTGCATCACCCGATCGGTTTCACTCAGCTGATATTGTTCCTGCATCCATATAAGTCGGTTGACGATACCACGATGAGCATTCATCGCACCCTTTGGCTTTCCAGTAGAGCCTGAGGTGTAAATCATGTACGCCAAATTCTCGCTGTTGACTCCGCTTGCAGGCGCCACACGGCTCTCCATGCTAATTGTCTCCCAATCTGAATCGAGGCAAATGAGTTGTCCACCGTATTCAGGGAGCGTGTTCTTCAGCCCCTCCGCAGTCAAGAGGAAAGAAGGATTCGCATCCGTGATCATAAAGGCAACCCGGTCTTGCGGATAGCTTGGGTCTAGGGGAACGTAGGCTCCACCTGCTTTGAGGATACCTAACAGCCCAATGACCATCTCAAATGAGCGCTCCATATAAATGCCCACAAGCGTTTCCGCTCTTACACCCTGTTTTACGAGATGGTTAGCCAGTTGATTCGCCCGTTGATCCAATTCACGGTAAGTGAGTTGCTCCTCTTCAAAAATAACGGCTGGGGCATCCGGTGTTTTGGCAGCCTGTGCCTCGATCATTTCATGAAGGCACCTATCTTGCTGTGGGTAGTACGTCTTCGTATCGTTCCATTCGACCAACAGCTTTTGCTGTTCAGCAGCGGTCAAAATCGGCAAATCTGAAATCGGCTGGTTCGGATTCGCGACAATGCCTGCCAGCACGATTGTAAAGCTTTCTAACATGCGACTGATTGTCGATTCATTAAAAATATCGGAATTGAACTCAACGTCTAGGTCAAGAATATCCCCTTTTTCTACAACCTGAATCCAGAGGTCAAACTTGGATGTGTTGTTCCGGAACTCTTCAAATTTGACCAAAGAAAAACCTAATGCAGACATGTCCGATTTTTTCGGCATAGGAAAGTTCTGTAACACAAAGCAGACTTCAAACAGTGGATTTTGGCTCATATTACGCTCAGGCTGCAATTCATCCACCAATCGTTCAAACGGTACGTCTTGATGCCTGTATGCGCTGTTCGCTGTTTCTCTCACACGTGACAATAGTTCTCTAAAGCTTTGATTGCCAGAAACATCTGTTTTGAGAACCAACGTATTTACAAAAAAGCCGACCAGATTCTCCAATTCCACTCGGTTACGATTCGCTACGGGCACTCCAACCCGGATATCATTTTGCCCGCTGTAACGGTGCAACAATATCTTTAACGCGGTGATCAAGACCATATACAGCGTGGCATTTTCTTGCTCACTCAGCGCTTTCATGGCATGTGAAAGCGAAGCGGGAATTTGTAGTTTTAGGCTCCCTCCTTGAAACGTTTGGATAGGAGGTCTTGTACGATCTACTGGCAGCTCTAACGCACTGCTTTCTTTTCCAAGAGTTTCTTTCCAGTAAGAAAGCTGTTTCTCCAGCACTTCTCCTTGAAGCCACTCCCGCTGCCAGCTTGAAAAATCAGCATACTGGATCGGAAGCTCAGGCAATGGTGAAGGCCTGTGCGCAAGATAGGCCTGATAAAGCAAAACCATTTCTCTGAAGAAAACCCCGACTGACCATCCGTCTATGATGATATGGTGAACGTTCAAAAGTAGAATATTCAAGTCTTCGCCGAGTTTGAATAAAGTAACACGCAACAAGGGTCCCTTGGTTAAATCGAAAACATACATGCTTTCCTCTTTCGCGAGTCGGCGAAACTCATCCTCCCTTTCCGTCTCGGGATGTCCTGTAAGATCGACAATGGGAAAAGGAATGTGCAAGGCAGGAGCAATTAGCTGATACGGCTCGCCATTTGCGACTTGAAAGGTGGTTCGCAGGGCTTCATGGCGCTTCACTATCTCATTAACGCACTGCTCCATGATGTTTGTGTGAAGCTCACCCGATAGATGGAAAGCGGCAACCACATTATAGGCAGGACTGTTTGGCACCAGCTGATCTAAAAACCATAGTCTTTGCTGGGCAAAAGAGAGGGGCACGAAGCCCTCTCTTGAACGCCGCGGAATCCCAGTCTTTTTCGACTCCAGTTTTGAGCCTTTCAGCTTCTCCAACAATGCCAGTTTCTTCTCGGAAAGCTTCGATTTGCTCTCGGCAAGTATCTCATCTCTTGATTTAGCTGATTCCTTATCATTGATCATCGGATTGCTCCTTCCCACATGGTGATTCTGCTGCCTTTTTTATCGATGAATTCATCAGCTTAATAGCTCCAAAATTGCCTCTTCTGGAAGCTCATCAATAGCAGCAATCAGTTCCTCTTCAATCAGCTCCGCCATCCCTGCAACAGTTGGTGTCGAAAAGAGATTGTCTAAATTCAAATCAACCGGGAAGCTATTCTTCAATCTGGAAATAATCTGAGTGGCCATGATTGAATCGCCGCCAAGGTCTTGGAAGTTTTTGTGGATGTCAACCTTTTTCACGCCAAGTACCTCTTCCCACGCAGCAGCAATTTTTCTTACGAGTTCGTTACGCGGTGTATCATCATCGTCAGCAGGTATGACATCATGATGGATCACCGAGTTTTGGATCTCTGTCTCCCTCCCATCAGCTTCTTCCGCCTGAACACGAGTTACCTCCGTTGAGTTGGCTATGTCTGCTGCTCTGTGTTCATGTTTTTCTGCTGTCAGCTCGGAGGTGGCGGCGGCTTCTTGATGGGTTCGGTTGCCTACGACAACTTTGGGTAAACGGTATCGTTCCTTGGCAAAAGGATAACTTGGCAGACCTGATAGACGGCTCACCATTCCTTTTGGATAGAGAGCTCCCCACTCTATTTCGTTACCATGAACCCATAGCTCCGCCAGCTTTTTGATCTTCTTGTTCAGAGCGAGATTGCGGATAAAATCCCTTCCCTCTTCGGTATCGCCGATCTTGATTCCGCCCGTTTTGTTTATTTCTCCGATAAACAGATCAGCCGTTTTCGCCCCATTACTTTGTATGAATGGCTCTAACTGTGCAATCAGCTGTTCTTTACTGTCGACCACGACCGCTATTCGATGAGACATCGATTCCCTTGCAGTCTGATAGGTATACAAGAAATCTGCCAGCTTCACATCATAATGATTCTCTACAAATGCCTTTGTTTTCTTGGCATAGGCCACCAATTGTTCACGTGTTTCAGCGGACAGCACAAAGACTCCCGTCACTATCCCTTGACCCTCAACAGGAGCTGCCGTTCTGACTTTGCTTTTACTAAACTCTTCGATCACCAGATGAGCATTGGTGCCGCTGAAGCCAAAAGAGCTGACGGCTGCCAATCGAGAGCCTTTGGAATTGGTCTGCCAATCTTGCAGCTTCGTATTCACATAAACAGGGCTGTTTTCAAAATCAATGTGTTCATTCTCTTTGACAAAATGGATCGAAGGAGCCATCTTCTTGTTTTTCATGCTGAGTAAAACCTTGATGACACTCAACACCCCAGCCGCTGCTGTGGTATGACCGATGTTGGCCTTCAAAGAACCAATTGCGCAAAATCGTTTCTTCGGCGTGAATTGGCGGAAGGATTCACTCAGCGCATGAATCTCTACAGGGTCCCCTAATTTGGTCGCGGTGCCGTGTGCCTCGATATATTGAATGTCTTCCACATCCATCTGTTTTTTCGCGTAAATGGATTTTTGCAGGTCGCTTTGCGCTTGGAAGCTAGGCACGGTGATGCCCAATGTCCGTCCATCCTGATTGGTTCCACTGCCACGGATGACACCATAGATGCTGTCGTTATCTCGTAAGGCCTCTTGCAATCTTTTTAAGATCACAACGCCAACGCCATCCCCAACGACAATGCCATTGGCTCCATTGTCAAATGGGCGGCACTCTCCTGTAGGAGAAAGCATCCTTGCGTTACTCATCGAAATAAACGGAGCAGGATGGGAATAAATCGTAATTCCTCCTGCGATGGCCAAATTGACCTCTTCTGTCTTCAGCTTTTGGCAAGCAATATCGATCGCAACCAAAGAGGATGAGCAAGCTGTGTTCACAGCCAGAGCTGGTCCTTTTAGGTCAAGGAAATACGCGATGCGCGAGGCGAGTATACTCGTATCCGACCCGAGCATGCCAAAATGAGAGAAATCTTGTTCTACTGTCATTCCCGCCATTGCGCCAATGACGGTTCCAACGGGTTGTCCTCTCAGCATGGACGGGGTATAACCTGCGTCCTCTAATGCTTTATAGCTCTCTTGTAAAAGGATGCGTTGCGTGACATCCATCGATTGGGCTTCGGTAGGAGAAATTTTGAAAAACGCTGGATCAAAATATTCAATATCCTCCATCGCCCCGTATTTCATCGGAATATCTCCTAATGCATTTTCTTTGAAAAAGGCGCGCCAGTCTGGATTTGTCACTTCTCTGATGCAATCTTTGCCCTGACTGACGAGCTCCCAGAATTCATCTTGCCCCTTTGCACCTGCTGTGCGGCAGGAAATCCCAATGATCGCAATATCATCGGAGGCAGCTTTAGGCGGTTCGTAGGCAATATTCCGCGTTGAGACTCTCTCTGTATAAGCAGGCTGCGCTGATTGGCTCTCTGGTAGATAAGTAGCGATGTAGCTCGCCAATGCTTCTAGCGTATTATGCTCAAACACAACACTTGTCGGTAGTTTTAGATGAAACTTACTATTGATGGCTTCGGATAATGGAACGGCATTGAGCGAGCCAATTCCTAAATCTTTAAGGGATTCTACTTCTTCCAGCTCTTCTTGTCTCAAGCCTAAAACAGTAGAAAAGACCTCGATCAGACTCGCTTTGATTTTTGCCCGATCTGGAATGGACTGATCTGCCGCAAAAGCGCGTTTTCGTTCGGAATATTCAGATGTAATTGATTGATTTTGAGCGTCCGACACGAATGGTTTACTTGCATGGAGCTGGCTAGGCTCGTCTTGCTGCAAATGGCTAGCAATATAGCTTGCCAATGCATCTAGCGTATTATGTTCGAACACAACGCTGGTCGGTAGTTTCAGATTGAATTTGCTATTAATCATTTCGGATAAGGCAACGGCGTTAAGCGAGCCAATTCCCATATCCTTTAAGGTCTCGACTTCTTCCAGTTCTCCTGGTTGAAGACCTAAAACGGTGGCAAAGGCCTCGACCAAGGATTCTTTCATTGCTCGCCTATTCCAATGAAAGCTTTGCTCATGCTGATTTGGATTCGAGATAGTTCTCGTTTGCTTTTTCGGATAAGGAATATAACCGCTGTTTACCATTTCCGCTAATGCTTCTGGGTAAGGTCTTTTCTTCGATATTTTGCTAGCATTCCATTCACAACGCTTCGTATCCGCAAGATGCGGAGCCTTTTTCAGCTTAAACAAGCAATAGCTGATCCACCCTCGTTCGAGTGAGATAGATTGATTCACCGTATTGATATACAAATCTTGAACGGCTTTAGGCAGATGCTTGATGTACTGTTCTACATCAGGATCGTGCAAGGCGTTAGCAATCTGTGGCGATACGTCAATGATTTCATCAATCACCAATTGATGCTCCGCTAAAAGCTCAATCCACTCTTGCACAGTAGGAATGCTGACTTCTACGTTCTGGTCTACGATCGGTCCTCGCGTATTCGCTATGTAATCGATCAACAGAACCGTTCCCTCTTCGTTCAGAGAAGAAGAGATATTTTGAAAAAGTCCATGTTTATTTCGAATATGGAAGCTCACTTCAATCCCGACAATTATGTCGTAGAGATCGGGAAAGGCATCCTTGGAGCTGTCTTTGTTGAAAATTTTCGCACGAGTCCCCAGATTTTTCTTCGTGATTCTTTGATTGCCAAGCTCTGCTTGCGCCTTCGTAATCGTAAATCCGTGGGTTTCCATATGCGGATAAAGCTCTGCTATTTGAATCACATCTGTCCCATGACCGCACCCGAAGTCCAACACTTTTTGCACGCGCAAAAAATTTTCTTTGCAAAAAAGTACTTGGCGCATCTCTACTTGCTTCTCTCTTACCATTTCTCTTTCCAACGGATATTTTTCCGGGTTCAAAATGACACGACTCATTGAAAAGCCTGGAATCTTCCTTTCAAATGGACATACGGTCAAGTAATCCTCTGAGAACTCCGTTTCGCTGCTGTTAGCACTGTAGGTGTAAATCTCAACGGCCTTATTTTCGAATTCTGGATGAGCGGATGTCATGCTCGTCTCCCTCCTAGGGCGATTCGTTTGATTGCGTTCTATCCAGCATGTTCTCCTCTTAAATGGATAGGTTGGGAGCTTAGCTACTCGGGATAACTCCTTCCCTTCATGCAGCTTCTGCCAAGGGATGGGATTGCCTAGAACCCACCATTTTGCCAATTCCTCTATATCTCTTGGTTCGATTGCCTGAGCAACTCGGTCTGGCATCAACTCTTTGTTTTCCTTGAGATCGCCAAAAAAGCAATGTTCCGTCCCTGCTTGATGTTCCAACCAGCGTTCCAGTTGCTGGTAAAGCTCTGTTTGACTATGGGTAATGACAGCCAAACGGGAAGGCATTTCTTCTCTTCCGATTTGAAGGGTGTAGGCTGTATTCGCTAGATCGATATGCTGGTGCTTTTGTAAATAACCAGTCCAGCGATGAATGTACGCTTGCAATCTCTCTTTCGTTTTGGCCGAAAAAACAAACAGCTGAGGTTCTGAATCATTTACGCTGCTTGGTGAATTTCGGTTGTATTCCTCAACGATAAGATGGGCATTCACTCCACCGCCGCCAAAGCTGGTAATGCCTGCTCGTCGGGGGACTGTCTGCCCGTCTACTGTGACATGCTTCCATTCCGATACCTCTCGCTGTAATTGAAATGGGAGTTGATCAAAAGCAATATTTGGATTCAATTCGTCAGGAACCAGGGTTGGAACTAGCGTCTGATGCTGTAACGACATGATCACTTTCATCAGCTGCGACATACCGGAAGCTGATTCACAATGCCCGATATTCGGTTTGACCGAACCGAGTCGATAATCCCCTTCTGTTCCTTGTCGGTTGTGAAAAGCTTTCGTCACCGCTGTCATTTCTACGGCATCAACGATGTCTGATCCATAGGCAGAAGCTTCTAGATAACTAATGGATCGAGGGTCCAATCCGCTTTCTTCCAACGCCTCTTCCATCACGTCTGCAATTGGGTTGGGGCTTGGTGTCATGTAGCCATTGGCTTTGCCCTTATGGTTGACGGCGGTTCCTCGTATCACAGCATAGATATGGTCCAGGTCCTGTACAGCCTGATCGTAATCCTTAAGAACAACAGCACCTACTCCCTCGCCAGGCACAAAACCTATTCCGCCGTTCCCAAAGGCAGCACTGTCAGAAGTATGGGAGATGAGCTGTCCCACTGTCAGACCGAAGTAGGTATGTGGATGGGTGTACAGATTCACCCCACCAGCAATCGCCATGCTTCCCTTCCCGTTTCGAATGTATTCACATGCTTCATGAATCGCTACTAACGCTGAGGAACACATCGTATCGATCGGCATGCTCGGACCCTGTAAGTTTAGATAGTAGGAAGCCCGATTTACCATCGATGAATATGAGGTTGTCGGAAAGTGATGGGTGGTTTCCGTGCTATATAGATGAAAACCTTGTTTCGTAATGCCACCAAATACCCCTGTTCGCTTTCGCAGCTCCGTAGACATCTTCGATGAGGCATAGCCTGCATCTTCTAACGCCTTCCAACACTCTTCTAAATAGAGGCGCTCTTGAGGGTCTATATTTTCTGCTTCTCGCGGAGTCATATTGAAAAATAACGGATCAAACTGATCAAATTCCGCTAAGAAGGCTCCCCATTTGCTATAGCTTTTTCCTTGGGAAATGGCTTCCTCCCGATTTGGATGATAATGCTCTGTCCAATCCCAACGCTCGGCTGGAATTTCAGAAATAGACTTTTTACCCTGTACTAAATGCCCCCAAAACTCGTCCAAGTTGTTCGCTTGAGCAAAGCGCCCACTCATGCCAATAATCGCTATTTTACCGGAGGACGCAGGCTTGGACACCGTCAATTGCGAATGAGCAGATGACGCAAATGCTCGCGTTTTTCCTGGGTTTCGTTTCCCTCCGGTTTTCGGCAATAGAGCAACATCAACATGATCTTCCGTTCGATTTGGCACCTGTTTGTGATTATCCAATCCTGTGAGCGAAATCAGCGCTTCCCTTTGTGTCTCTAGTAAATGCTCGACTAAGTCATCTACAGTCTGATATTCAAAAAACAACGTACCGCTGATCGTTTCACCGAAAATTTTCCGAAATTGATTGATCAGTTGTACAGATAAAATGGAATCCATGCCATATGCCTCTAAAGGCTCGGAAGCATCCATTTGGTTACTTGGCATTTTCAGCGTTTCAGCGATCAGCTGTTTGATGTATTCCGTACTTTTTTCGCGCAGGGCATCCTGGATTGCCCTTCCTTCAGGCGCGGAATGTATGTTCACTCTCTTTGCTTTTGGCTGTTCCGCATTTATACTCGTTGCAGGTTTAGGCTGTTGTTTTTGCTGTTGGCGAATCACGCCGTCGCTTTCGGTAACAATAATCTGCTGCCCCATTACGTGCGCCTCTTCTGTTGGGAAAAAGACCGACTGAAATCCTTCTTCCTCCAATACTCTCTGCCACGTTGACGAAGATAACCCAGGGCAGCCTGAAAGGCGCAGCTCTGGGTCTTCGTACAGCCACCATCCCTCCAGCAAACCAAAGGTAAGATGGAGGAAGATGGTGTTTTTACTCATTTCATTTAGCAGTAGCAAGCCGTTCTTCTTTAAAACAGCTTTCGCGTTACGTAGCGTTTGGCGAATATTTTTGGTGGCGTGCAGGACATTTGCTGCAATGACAATGTCATACCCGCCCAGATCGATTCCTTGTCCCGTCACAGACTCTTCTACGTTAAAAATCTGATAGGTCAAATAAGGATTGCTTGGGCCATACTCTTTTCTGCATGCATGAAAAAGGCTTTGGAGAGGTCTGTGTAGCAATATTCCTGGATATGCTTTTCATGCGCCTTTAGTTTTTGGAAAACGACGGTACTCGTTCCTCCTGTACCTGCACCAATCTCGAGAATGCGAATTCGGACCGCAGAATCTTGGTGCAGCTGTTCCTCAACAAAAGCACCCACTGTATCAGCGAGCACCTCATTGAAGTAGTCGGAAACCGTGTTATTTTTGTATACCTTCTCGACTAATTCCATCGACGAATTGGGAAAGATGACTTCTGTGGCCCGCACTTTTCCAGTGAGAATTTGCGGTAAAGCACGCAGAGTTGCCTCGACTAGCTTGACTTGCGCATTCGTATCCGAGTTTTTTAGCCAGACTTCTTTTTCTTGCTCCCATTCTTGCCAGACAGCCGTACTGGAAATGGGAGCAGTATCGATCACGGTAGATGTTGCGCTATCGTAAACGAGATAGTCATTCCGGGCCAAAACAGAAGCCGTTTCTTCGAGCCACATGTCATATAAGTCAAGTAGACCGCTTTTTCTTTTGAGATCGCTGAGCGCTTGATTCTTTTCCGTAAAGCAGCCAAGCGACTGCATTTGGCCCCACAGTAACTTTAAGAGAAGCTCGTCCATTTTGTTCATTCTAGGCACTCCTTCGGCTTACACGTATAGAACCGGTTTGTCCTGTTCTCTTTCTGATTGAGATTTCAGGGTGGTATTGACTAGAAATTCAGTGATGTGCTTCAGCGTTGGATAGTCCATCATCACAGCAGGTGTCAGTTCAAGCTTGTACGTCTGATTGATTTTGGTAGAAAATTCGGTGAGCTTGACTGGATCGAAACCGTACTCCTTTAGTTCAATATCCATATCTATTTGTTCGCTCTCTACCTTGAGGATTTGAGAGGCGAGTTGAATGATCGTTGCTTGTACGTTATCAAACATGCTCCCGTCGGTATCTGTTTCTGATGTAAAATAGGCTGCACTCGGCATCTCTTTTACTTTTAACTTGTTTTTAATGCTTGCCATGCTGGAAGAAATTTTGGTTGAAACGACTGTAACAGATTCGCCCGTATGGATTCCTTCCATATCGAGTGGCTTGGTAGTTTTCATTAGCGCCAATTGATTCATCGGACCTGATAGCAAAGCTTCCAATGCCTCCATCCCTTCTGAAGGTTCAATCGAGCCAATGCCGATCTGTTCCATTCGTTCCTGATAGCCCTTGGACGCAACGATTCCAACACTGCCCCAGTATCCCCAGTTCATTACTTTCACCGCACATGTCCATTCCTCGGCAAGCTGATGGGCGAAAGCATCTTTAAAGGCGCAGCCTGAAGCATAATTACTTTGTCCAGGCGATTTCGTAAACGAGTTAATCGAGGAGAAAAACAGGACAAAATCCAGTGGCTCCTCGCCAAATACTTGGCTCATCCGCACACTTACCTCTACTTTTGGTACCAGTCCGGCTCGGAAGGTTGCCTCGTCCATATTCGCCAGACTTCTATCAAGGAGAACAATAGCGGAATGAATCACGCCGTTAATCTTGCCAAATCGTTTCTTGCTCTCTTCGTAAGCAGATTGCAGCGACTCGCGATCCGTAGCATCAGCTTCGATGTAGAGCGGTGCGGACCCTAGAGTAGCAAGTTGATTTATTTTGTTCTGAATCGACTCATCTTTTTTGCGGCGACCGATCCAAATGATTTGTGCTTGATAGGTGCGGATCATGTATTCGCTCCACGCGTGTCCAATACCACCCGCGCCTCCAATCACAACATAGACTCCATGCTGTTTGTAGACGGTTTGGTCGATGGAAGGAATCTGCACGGGCATCAGCTGTTGGCGATACCACGCGTGTCCACGGTATGCCCAAGCGTTTCCATGCGCATCGACAGGTAAAGCAAAAATATCACGTTGCGGCCACTCGGCATGCGCTTCCAAATCGACGAGTCTTACCTTCCAGTTCGGATATTCCTTCGCCATCGATCCAATCAATCCGTGGATGCTCGCATGCGTTGGATGAACGATATCTTTTTTGTAGATAGCCTGTGCCTGAACGGTAATGATCGTCCAGCCCAAGTCTCTCGTCTGATATCCCAACGCAAGCAAAGCCTTGATCAAGCGGAAAACTTGAATAACGCCCCGCTCCTGCCCGCTCATCAAGGACTCCTCTTTTACAGATTCCACTGGACTGTTAGGAGCCACCCATATGATATGATCGATCACACCCTGCTCTTCCAGCTTACTTGCGATACCCTCAATAGAGTCATCTGATTGAAGCGGTAAAACAGTCGCTTGAGGGTAATGACGTTGAAGGAGACTTCTGTCCCTTTCTTCGGCGCAAACGATGACTACTTGTTCACTTGTTGCTGGAATGACTTCCCCTTTTTCTACAGACACGGCGTTCCATACTGGAGTGAGCATCGTGGTTCCCATCAGCGGTGGTGTGGAAGTCACTATTTCCTGAGTCTCTCTCACCGTCGCTCCAGGCTTTTCACTTCCAATTGCAAATCCTTTCATCCTCACGCCTATTCTGCCTGCCTCATCACATAAATCGATATCGATTTTCTTGTTCTCCGATTCATCACTGGATCGAATGAGAGCATACATGACAGCAGGATGATTCTCGAAGATCTCCAGCTCTTCAAGGGTAAACGTACCATCTGGTTGGATGGAGCTGATGTTGTCAGATGATATAGACTCCGTGGTGAGATAACGAGACGACTGCAACAGAGACTCCAACAGGCTAGGATGGAGAACGAATAGTCTTGCTGTCTCCATAGCAATCGAAGGCAAGGAGAGCTTTACCAGTACTTGTCCCCGCATCCTGTATACCTGGTCAATCCCTCGAAACAGCTCGTAGCATTGTCGGGAAGTAAGCATCTCACTGCTCTCGTCTTGCATGGCATTCAGATCCAATGTTGGTGCTTCCACGAGCGAAGTGAATTCGACCATACCTTGGCTGTGTACCACAGACCTGGTATCCTCTTCTTTCGATTCGCTGTAGATTTCATAAGCAAGCGCTCCAGTTTCCTCTGGATAGATACCCAGGTGTACCTGAACCAGAGCATCGCCCACCAATAGCGGATGATCTGTAGCAACATGAGTCATTCGGATTCCAGATAAAGTCCCCTCTCGATCTCCTGCTGCCTGTTTCACTGCCGCTCGTGCCATTTCCAGATAAGCAGTGAGTGGAAAGAGGCGCTGCCCATTTCCAAGATGATCTACCAAGAACGGCTCCTGCCCTGAAAAGCTGGAACTGTATCTCAGCGCATAGAGGTCAGAAGTGTTCTTATGAAGCAATGGATGGAGGATATCACCGCTAACGGAAGAAGCTTCCGTCCTACCAGTTGCCATTGGTTTTTGAACGTCTATCCAATAACGCTCCCTGGCAAAAGGATAGGTAGGTAAACTGACGCGACGTGGCTTATCTTCGCTATATAGCTTATTCCAGTCAAAAGAGACGCCCTTGACCCAAAGATTCAGCAGTTTTGCGTATTTCCCCTTGGCAATCCATGTCTCCACTGTTTGCTTCATATCCTCATCAGCAAAAAGAGCTACGGTTTCATGATTGCTCTTCACTCGCCCACGATACAGCTCGGCAATGTTCCCTGTGCCTTCTACAAACTGCGTTAGTTTTTCCTCGAGGTCATTCACTGAACGGACGATAACAGCCAAGCGTTCTTCCAGTGCTTCCCGCCCTACTTGAAGCGTAAAAGCGACGTCAGTCAATTGGGCATCGGTGAATGATTCTTCTTTGATCGCCTTCAATATTCGATTCACTTGAGCGAACAGTCTCTCTCCGTTCTTCGCTGAGAGCACGATCATTTTTGGTTGCTGTGGCTGAAAGCTACCCTCGGGCTGTCTATCTTTTTCGAGATACTCTTCGATGACAATATGGACATTGGCTCCTCCCGCCCCAAATGAAGATAGACCAGCGATTCTCGGATACTCCTTGGTTACTCCGTTGATCTCAATGATGGGTCGTTTCCATTCAGCCAGCTGTTGCTGAACCATAAATGGCGTTTGACTGAAATCAATGTTTGGATTCATTACCTCAGCGTGCAAGGATGGTGCGATTTGACCGTACTTCATCTGAAGCAATATTTTGGTCAATCCTGCAATTCCTGCCGCGCTCTCCGTATGCCCAATGTTCGACTTGGCCGAGCCGATGGCACAGAATTGCTTGTCTTTCGTATCTTGTCCAAATGCGCGAGTCAGTCCTGCAATCTCGATTGGATCGCCCAAAGCGGTCCCTGTACCGTGCGCTTCGATATAGCTGACGGCACGAGCATCCACTCCTGCGCGCTGCAATGCTTCGTTGATTACCTGCGACTGCGCGATTGGGTTTGGAACCGTATATCCATTTGTTTTGCCGCCTGCATTGAGCATGCTTCCCTTGATTACGCCGTATATGTGGTCACCGTCGGCAATCGCCTTTTGCAGAGGCTTCAATACAATCGCTCCCACACCTTCTCCATCTACAAAGCCGTCCGCTTGATCGCCAAACGACTTGCAGCAGTCACCAGCAGAAAGCATAGTCGCTCCAGACAGTCGAATATAGTGGAACGGATCGACAATTAAATTGACCCCGCCAGCGATAGCACATTCACTTGTACCGCTATACAGGCTTTCCAAGGCTAAATGGATCGCCGTCAAAGAAGAGGAGCACGCCGTATCCACTGCTAGACTTGGTCCTTGGAAATTGAACAAGTAGGAAAGGCGATTCGCAATCGACCAGTAGCTCGTTCCTGCTGGGTAATTTCCATTCATGACACCAACAAACACACCAATTCTTCTGCTTTCTCCTAAAGTGGCAGGAGTGTAGCCCGCGTCTTCCATACTGGCGTATGCCGTTTGTAAAAATAAGCGCTCCTGAGGGTCCATCTGCTCCGCTTCGTTAGGCGAAATCTGGAAAAATAGCGGGTCAAATTTATCCATATCCTCGATGAAACCGCCCCATTTGGTGTACATGTATCCTCGTTTTCCTTTTTCTTCGCTGAAATATGTTTGCCAATTCCAACGATCCTCCGGTACTTCCGTGATACAATTCTTCCCTTCTTTCAGGCGAGACCAAAACTCCCAGACATCCTCCGCTTGCGGATAACGACCTGAAAGACCAATGATCGCCACATCCTGTCTGGACGGCGCTGCTGGTTTTTCCGCTTCCATATCAATAACTTGCAGGAAACGGCGAGACTTTGCTTTACGAAATGCCGAGCCAGCTTGCTCGCTGGTTGGCTTTGCAGAAGCTGCTGAGTTGGTTATTTGCTTTTGAACAGACTGCTGTTCATCTATTCCTACTAAAGCTAGTAATTCATCCGTTTGTGTTGTCATGAAATGCTCGACAAGCGCATCAATCGTTTGATATTCAAAAAAGAGGGTCGTGCTGATCTGATGCAATTTTTTCCGTAAGACATTCGTCATTTGCACAATCATAATCGAATCAATGCCATACTCCTCCAGGGCGGCAGAAGAGTCGATCTGGTCAAATGGAATTTTCAGTGTTTCACCGACCAATTGCTTGAAATAGGCGATGCTTTTCTCCCGAAGCATAGCCTCCGTGCTTGTTCCTCTGTCTGTAGCTGGAGGACTTGGCTGAGTAGAAGCTCGTGTCTCTATTGATTTCTGCTGTTGTTTGGACTTGCGGACAACACCGTCACTTCCAGCAATCATCAACTGTGGATAGGAGACAACTCGGTAGCCCTCATCTCTCAATACTTTCTGCCAAGCTTCCGGAGGTAGTGAAAGTTCTATTAGAAGCAGACCATTCCTTTTTAAGAGATTCTTGCAGGTACGCAGGGTTTGGCAAATTTGTGGAGCTTCGTGCAGTTTATCAGCTGTGAGAATCAGGTCGTATTCACCAATATGCATTCCTAGTTCACTTAACGCCGCTTCTGGATCAAAAACTTGGAAGCTCATAAGCTCTTGATAGGCATGTAATTTTTGTGGAATCAAGGAACTGGTAGATTCTGCACCGACCCCGATTTCGAGAATCCGCATTCGCGCAGATGGATCCTGCTTCAATCTCTCCTCGATAAAGGCAGCCGCTACATCAGCAAGCCCTTCATTTTCATGGGCAGACAGCTGTTGCATGGGTGGATAAAGTGCAGGGTGAACATCCACCCATTCTTCTACCTTCATCCCTTCAATGACAATGGGCTTCGTTATCTTCATGAAAGCAATTTGATCCATGGCTCCTGCGAGAAGTGTCTCTATGGCCTGCATAGCTTCTGGAGGCTGAATAAGGCCAATGCCAATTTCCTCCAAACGACGATAGGTTTCTACCATCTCTTGATGAGACTCTTCCACTTGCCCACTGCTCCAATATCCCCAATTGATCAGTTTCACCGCACATGGCCATGCTTGGGTCAATTGATGAGCATATGCATCCTTAAAGGTACATCCAGCCGCGTAGTTGCTTTGCTTCGGAGCTTTCGTAACTGCCATGAGCGAAGAGAAGAATAATACGAAATCCAAAGGTTCCTTCTCAAACACCGAAGCGATGTTCACACTCACATCAACCTTTGACGAAAGCACTGCTCGGAAACCTTCCTCTTGCATATTTTCCAAGCTTTCCTCAACCAAGACCATGGCAGAATGAACAACTCCGTCAATCCGTTTATACGTTTGCTTTATTTGTTCATAAGCTTGTTGCAAAGCGTTCTGCTTCGTTGCATCCGTAGCTATATAGTGTGGTGCTGGTCCAAAAGCGGCAAGTCTATCCATTTTCGCTTGAATCTCTTCATTTTTTTGACGACGACCCATCCATATGATCTGGGCTTGATAGGTACGAATCATATATTCGGTCCATGCTTCGCCAATGCCACCAGCACCGCCAATCACCAAATATATGCCACCTTGCTTCAACCGTGTCTGATCGATCGGAGGATGATCGACGGCAAGCAACTGCTGGCGATACCATTCACCCTGACGATAAACCCACGGACGACCCTGACGATCTCTTGGCAGCCTCAACATATCATCCAACGGCCATTCAGATTCGGCCTCTACATCCATGAGTCGAATCTTCCAGTTTGGATATTCCTTCGCCATCGAACCAATTAACCCGTGAATACTAGCGTGGCAAGGATTCACAACATCTGTATTCCGAATGGGCTGGGATTGAACCGTGATGACGCTCCACCCCAACTCCTTACTTCCGTATCCCAAACGAAGCAAGGCTTTGATCGTTCGGAAACATAGAATCACTCCCTGATCTTGCCCCGCGATTAATCGATGATCCGCCAAGGAATCTATCGCATCAAAAGGAGCGATCCACACCATATGATCAAGGGAACCAAGTTCTTCTAGTCGGTGTACGATTTCCTCAATCGTATTCTCAGCCGTAATGGACAACACTTTTGCTCGTGGATAGTATTGTTGAATCGCGCTGCTATTCGCTTCATTTCCACCCACAATGACAACCTGCTCATCAGCAGTAGGGAAAAGCTGCCCCTTCTCAACGGGAGTCACATCCCACACAGCGGACAGCATGAGATTCCCCACCGGAGGCTCCAGTGCGGCTACGGAAGAAGCTATGCTCGAAGAAACATGGCTCGCTGGTTTCCCGTCCTCCAGCACTCGCATGGAATATCCCTTCATTTGTACACAAATGGTTCCTTGGTCATCGCACAAATCAATATCCAGCTTCTGTACCTTGTCATCTGCGCTGCTGTTGGCACTGTAACGAACGTACGCCCACATCGAGGAAGTGCACTTGTTGTGAATTTCAACTTCCTCCATAGCAAAAGGCAAGGAGGGCTTTCGAATGGAATGACCATCCGTTGATGGGGTATCTTCCCCACCCATCATGAGCCCGATAGATGCCTGCAAGGCAGAATCCATTAAGCTTGGGTGCAAGACAAAAGGGTTCTCCATCTCGGAGACGAAGGCTGGCAAGGATAGCTTGGCTAATACTTTGCCCTCCCCTACATACAAGGTGTCAATTCCTTGATGTGCCGAACCATAATCCATACCTATTGAATGAAAAATGCTGTAGCATTGTTCGGATGAAAACTCACGTTGACCGCATTTTGCTTGTAAGGATGGCAGATTCAAGACCTGTTTCTCAGCAACAGAATGAAGCATGGCGCTGCCCTGACTGTGTACGACGGGTTCTGCATCCAAAGCCTCTGACTCGCTATAGATTTCAAAACGAATTTCACCATTCTCTTCGGGAACAAGACCGATATGTATCTGTGCGGGTTGGTCCCCCACAACAATTGGCCGTGTCCAAACCACGTTTTTAAGTTGAATCTTGGCTGGTTCTTCTGTCAAGGCAGCCGTTGCTTGCTCTGCTGCTGCTCTCGCCATCTCCAGATAGGCAACTCCCGGCAAGATTCTCTGATTCTTCACAACATGATCTGTTAGGAAAAACTCCTGACCTGTAAAAGTGGAGCTAAACCTCTGTTCAGAAAAATCAGAGGTATTCCGATGCAACAGTGGATGAATCGCCGTTTCGCTCGTGAATGGAGCTGCTGTCTTGACGCTTACAGATTTATTTTTGCTCTCTGGAATCCAATAACGATTCTTCGCAAATGGGTACGTCGGCAAGGGAACACGTCTAGGTTTGTTATTCAGATAAAGCAGTTCCCAATCCACTTCATAACCTGTCACCCATAATTCAGCCATTTTTCTGATGTCGCCTTCTGCTACCCAGCTTTGGAATCCAAATGACTCGTTGTTAGGCTTCAAGCTCCCTTCCCAACAAGTATCGATCGTATTCTCGCCTCTCGAATAAGCTTCCAATTTTCCGATCAGCTCAGGTATATCCTCGACGACAAAGGCTACTCGTTCTTTCATCCCTTCTCGTCCAACTTGCAAGGTATACGCCACATTTTCGAGATTGATTTGCGCTGCTGGATCAGCAAAAGACTGAACTTCACCCTCTATATCGTCTCGATGGTTATCCATGAGAGAAGCGATGACGGAAGCAATGGAGCTGCTTTGATCGAACTCCTTGATATCAAGCTGAATATGCAGCTCCTCTTGCAGTTTTTGCTTTAGCTGTGTGATATGAACGAGGTCTACTCCGTATTCATGCCACTCTTGATCCAATTCAATGCTGTTTTCTCCCACGTGAATAATACTGGATAAAATCTTGCGGAGCTTTTGCTCCAGCATTACTTGCAGCTGTTTTCGCTTCTCTTCCTCACTTGGTTGAGGGTGATTGTCTATAGATGCCCCTTTTAGAAACGCCGCTACTTTTTGCACATAGGCTTGCAATCGTTCCTTATTCTTGGCAGATAGCGGAATCATCACTGGGTGATTATTATGACCAATGGCTTGCGTTTTCGGCTTTGTTTTAGCTGGGATGTATTCTTCCAAAATAATATGGGCATTGGACCCCGAAGCTCCAAACGAGCTTACCCCTGCTCGTCTCGGAACGGTGACTTCTTGACCGTTTTTCATGCTCACCGATTTCCATTCTTCTGTCCGTTGCTGTACATAAAAAGGAGATTGCGCAAAATCAATAAACGGATTCACTTCCTTGGCATGTAAGGAAGCAACGAGCGTTTTATGGTGGAGCTGAAGAACAGCTTTTTGCAGACCGCTGATACCCGCAGCAGATTCTGCATGCCCGATATTCGATTTCACCGAGCCAATAGCGCAAAACTGCTGATCCTCTGTATAGTGACGGAACGCTTTCACCAATCCTTGAATTTCAATTGGATCGCCTAAAGAAGTTCCGGTCCCATGCGCCTCCACATAATGAATCGTTCGCGCGTCCACCCCGCTCTTTTCCAGGCATGCTGTAATCACTTCTGCCTGTGCAACAGGGCTTGGCACGGAAGGCCCGCTCACCGATCCGACGTGGTTCACACTGCTTCCTTTTACCACGGCATAAATATGATCTCCATCCTCAATCGCTTTGCGCAATGGCTTTAACACGACGGTACCTACGCCTTCTCCAGAAACATACCCATCGCCATCCTTGCCAAAGGTATGACAATAGCCATCACTAGCGTGCATATCCATCATGCCATAGGACAAGTATTTTCCAGGATGCAAGGATAAATTGACGCCACCCGCCAATGCTACCTCACATTCTCCTCGCTTGATGCTCTCCAGCGCCAAATGAACAGCCGTCAGCGAGGAGGAGCATACGGTGTCAATCGCCATGCTCGGACCATGAAAATTGCAGAAATAGGAAACGCGATTAGCAATCGGTGCATAGTTCAAGGATAATGGGAACATTTCTCCCCGAGACATCGCTTCCGCTCCGATTAGGGAATAATCCTTGTGCATCACGCCAACAAAGACACCAACCTGCCGCCTGTTACTGCTCCCCTGAGGCGGAACAATCGTCTTCGGCGTATAACCCGCATCTTCCATCGCTTCCCAGCACGTTTCCAAAAACAAACGCTCTTGGGGGTCCATCGTTTCTGCTTCCCGCGGCGATATTCTGAAAAATGGAGAATCAAAGCAATCAGGGTCTTCAATAAACCCTCCCCATTTGGACATCTGCTTTCCAGAAGGGGATTTGAGTTCTCCAAACTTCTGCCAATCCCAGCGAGATTTCGGGACTTCTTTGATGCAGTCTTTGCCCTCTTTTAAATTCATCCAGAACTCTTGGAGATTTCTTGCCTCTGGATAGCGTCCTGCCATCCCGATGATCGCCATTTCTTCATTGGCATTCGCTGATTGATTCTCAGAAGGTGCTGATGAATCTACGGCCCTTGCAGGTTGCGGCAACTCTTGACTACCTTCCTGATTCATCAAATCAAGCCCGCTGAATACGGAAGCATGATTCTCGGCAAGATAGGCGGCCAATTCAGCGATATTCGTATATTCAAACAATAAAGTAGGAGCCAACGGCGCTCCTACTTTCGCTTCGACAGCCTTCACCACTTCCAACAAGCCTGGTGAGTTAAGCCCCATTTCATAGTAACCAATCTGGGTATCAATCAACGTAGCTGGAACTTGTAATCGATCTGCCAGCAGTTGTTGCAAGAAAGTTTGTGCTTTACTCACAAAGACAGATGGCGACTCATTCGATTCATGAAGGGGTTCTTTCGAGAGAGATACCGTTTGCTTCGGTGGTTGAATATCCGCTCGAAGCAGAGGTACTTCTTTTTTATTGGGATTGATCAGACCAGGATCACGAACTAGCTTGCCCGCAAAATTTTGCAAATGCGCAATTTTTTTGCCCGAACGATCAAAGAACTCCATCGTCATATACATCAGTTCATTTTTTCGCTGGATGGACGAAGTTTGTACTCTGGCATAGCAATGTTGTTGTAATAGAGCTGTGGCCCGAAAAGATTCATAAAAAAGCGGCAAAAATAGTCGTTGTTCTTCTTGGATTATCGAAGTGAACAATACCATCGAGCCGATAGCGGACCCATCGATCAATGTCGGGTGAAACATGAACCCTTCCGCACTGGGAAGGGCATGTTTACCGAGTGAAATATCCATCACTGCCGCTGAATCAGTTTCGTAAATCGTTCCTTCTGCCTTCATAAAACCTGTATGCACCAATTCCTGACGACGGCATTGCTCATACACGTCATGCAGATTGATCTTTTTGTTTACGGCTTGCTTTAGTATGGGAAGATCCAGTGTTTCATCGAACTGCGCAGAAGCCATTTGATGCATGTCAGCAGTGACATACAGCTTTTTCTCCGAATCTAAAATGCCGTTGCGCTGTATCTGACCCTCCATCCGAATCTGCCACTGTCCTGCTTTGCCTTGCGTGCACCAAATGCTCAGCATGACATCATAATCTTGTCCCACGATGATCGGATGATAGATCGTTAGATTACGAAGCTCAAGCTCGCTGTAATCATGACCATTTTCTCGAAACATTTGATACAACAGATCAATATGGGCTAATCCGGGCAACAGTTCCTGACCGTGCGCTTTATGGTTTTTGAGGATTGGATGGTTGACCGTTATGAGAAACTGATCATGCACTTTTATCCCTCCACTATTTGTAGCTTCCAAATACTGGTCGTATGGTTTGGTTTCTGGCTCAGATATGTCAGTGTTTTTGTTGAACGACCTGCCTCTTCACGGAAGACGTCAAATCGGTTTAACTTCGGAGGTGCAATCGAATGTCGTTTGTTCGGACGTGAGACTGCCTCCTCCCAGGATTGTAAAACGACGTTGGCGTTGGTTCCCCCATCTGCAAAACAATTAATCGCTGCTAATCTGGGCGAATCGTTCCATTCAGAAAGTTTTCGCTGAAAATAAAAAGGCGTTGACTCCATATGGAAATGTGTCATCGGCTCTTGCCCCGACAGGAACGGAACCAATTGCTGGTTTTTGAGCATCAGCACGACTTTTATCAAACTGGCAATCCCTTCTGCACATAATGGATGACCGATATTGGGCTTGATCGATCCTAATCCGCAAGCGGCCATATGAGATGAGCGATAGATAGACTGAATGGCTTTGAGTTCAAGTAAATCTGTCACCTCTGAACCCGAGCCATTCGCTTCAATATAGCTGATTTGTTCCGGCTTCACGCCAGCTTTAGCCAGTGCCGACTGCATAACCTCTTTTTGAGCTTGCAAATTCGGGGTGGCAGGACCTGCTGTTCGTCCATCATTGTTGACCGCTACGCCCTTGATGACGGCATGTATTTCATCACCATCTGCCAGTGCTTGCTCCACAGTCTTCAATAAAACCATTCCTACGCCTTCTCCCAATACGAGGCCGCCCGCACGTTTGTCAAAAATATGGAAGGCTGGCTCTTCACTCAAAATTCCTCTTTGGTGGAACATCTGATGCGCTTCATCACCGCTTAACACGTTAACCCCACCGATGATAGCGGCCTCAATCTCTCCACTCCGAAGGCAATGAATCGCCATATTCATCCCGACCAGCGCCGAAGAGCATGCGGTATCGATGACCATACTAGGACCTCTAAGATCGAAGTACTGGGAAATATTTGTAGCCAAATAGTTTTGTCCCACGGTCATAATCGGGTTTTGGGTTTGATGAAGACGATCTTTACTTGGGCGATGATTACTTCTTGCCCCGATGTAGACGCCTACCGCTTTTCCCTTGACGTCCTTCGTTGTGTATCCAGCCTGATGCCATAGATGAAGACTTTCCTCCAATACCAATAAGGCTTGCGGGTCCATGGCCTTCGCATCTTCTTTTGCTATCAGGAAGAAAGAAGGATCAAAGGCAGTAATGTTGTCCAGAAGTCCTGCATGATAGGAATTTTCATAACCCCATCGTTCTTTGGGTACAGCACCAATGGCTGAACGGCCCTCCGCTAACAAATTCCAATATTCTTCCACGTTACGAGCACCCGGAAAACGGCAAGAGAGCCCCACTACTGCAATATCAGATGGTTTTGCTTCTCCCTCCCTATACGGAGTAGCCTGACTACTCACCCTCTGACTTTTCACAGTCTCACTCTGGACGTGCTGACTCTTCGGATCGTCGTTCATTTCAGGAGAAGTCAGCGTCAGATTGTCTGCGATGGAATCTCCGTGATTGCTAGTCAGCCATTCTGCAAGTGTTTCGATGGTGGGATATTCATATAAAATCGTCGGGTCCAAGTCCTTGTCCAACCATTTACTGATCTCATTCATGACTTGAGCCAGTAACACCGAATCGATCCCATAGTCTGGAAACTCTTTGTCTATCTCCAATCTGGCAGGATCTATTTTCAACTCCTTCGCAAACAAGTCAATCAGTCTTGTTTGTGCTGTCTTCACAAGATCCACTACGCTTTGTGTCGGCTTGCCTGCTGTTGGACGACGAGAAGACAGGTTCGCAGCAGAAGCTTCTTGCTTTTTGTGTTGCATCAACTGATGAGGCTCCCACAGCTCTTGGTTAATGACTGCCGGGAAAACAACAGGACCTATCTTTTCCAAAAGAATATGATCCAGTAATCGCAGTCCTTGCTCGTCAGTGAGGTGTACCAGACCTGTTTGTTGATAGGCTCTGGTCGCAACGGCACCGATTCCTGTTTCCTTCCAACTCGGCCACTGAATGCTCATGATCGGGCAAGAATCTGCATGTGCCTCTGCAAAATAATCCATATAGGCATTGGCTAACGCATAATCACTCTGGCCCGAAGCCAAGGACGGAATGATTGCCGAAACAGATGAAAAGAGAACGAAGAACTGTAAAGGCTCGTCCTTGCAGTTTTGGTAAATCGTTTGCAGCCCAGCCAATTTCGGTTGTAATACCTGCTGAATTCCATCCATCGATTTCCGAATAAACGCAGGATTTTGGTCATCGCTAAAACCAGCGCAATGAATCACTCCGCCAATTGGCCCCATTGTCTGTTTCAACTCATGCAATTGCTGTTGCCAAGCCTCTTCATCGCTTAAGGATACAGATAAGACTTGAACCTGGACGCCTTGCGCTTCCAAAGCTTGTATCGCCTGAATTTTCTTTGCTACAGAAGTGCTTTGCGGCTGATGGGCTCCCCATTGTTCGCGCGGCGGCAGACTTTCTCGCCCTGTGAGCACCAGTTTTTTGACACCGTAACGCTCGACAAAATGCTTGGCGCATAGATACCCAAGCCCCCGTGTACCGCCTGTGATTAATAGAACATGGCTCTCAGGGAAGACAAGCGCTGGTTCTTGACTGTCTGCTACTATCTCTTCCTGAAGATAAGCGCGATAACGCTCACCTGATCGATAGCAAACCTCTGTTTCCTGATCATCAATGAGAAACTCTGCTACAATCTGTTGCGCCAGTTCTTCTCTATCAGCCAATGAATCTAGATCCACATGGCGTGATTGCAGATGCTTATATTCACTTTGCAGCATACGGTACAAACCAACACGTGAGGCACCCGCCAAATTGATCGAGTCATTCCGGTAAGACTCCAAGCCTTTTGTCACACCCAATAGCTTCAAGCCTTCCTTATGACCATGCTCAATGAGCTGTTGCAGCCATGGAATCCAATCCAGCGTATCGGTCTGCTGATGTCCACAACCGACCAAATCTACGATGCCATCATAGTTTTTCCACTCACTCTGATCCTGATGGAATCGTGATTCGAGCTCGTTCAGCTCTAAGATTTCACTCTTAGCGAAATGATTGGACAGTTGAATCGCCAAAGGCTTCGTTTCATCCGTTGTGAAAATACCTACCGTTCGATGAGCTACCTTCGTTGGCATCGCTGGGCAAGCCTTCCATTGCTTTTTCACGATGCGCATGTCTGGACGAAAGAGAAGCTTTTCATCTGTGGATAGGGATGCTCCACCTGTAAATGACGTATGTCCACCTGGCACCCAATACGCTTCTCTGCTAAATGGATAGGTAGGCAGACTAATCCGGCGAGGCTTTCTCTCCCCATACAAGCTACTCCAATCCACGTTCAGCCCTTTGACCCAAACGTCCAGCAATTTGCCGTATTTGCCTTTGTTCATCCAGGAATCAATCATTTGCGGCATATCATCATCTGCGGCAAAGATTGCCAAGGTCTCTTTATGACGTTTTACCTGTCCGTGGTACAGGTCTTCTCTGTCCTTCTGTCCTCCAATGAATTGCTTTAATTTCTCTTCCAGCTCCATCATCGAGCCCACGATCACAGCCAAACGTTCTTCCATCGCTTCTCGTCCCACTTGAAGGGTATATGCCATTTCAGCTAAATCCGTATCGGACAATCCCTGTTCATCAATGGCTCTGAGCAGTCGTTGTACCCGTTGATGAAGCTGTTCTTCATTCTTGGCTGATAAGAGAATCAATGCAGGATTCTGGGGACTTGTCCGTACAGTAAGCTGCTCTTGCATGTTGGGAATATATTCTTCTATCACCACATGAGCATTCGATCCGCCCGCACCAAAACTGCTCACACCGGCACGTCGTGGAACTTCCCGTCCGTCCATGACAGGGCGTTTCCACTCCGCCAGCTCTTGCTGAACCACAAACGGCGTCAAGCTGAAATCTATATTCGGATTCAGGACTTCGGCATGCAGGGATGGTACTACTTGTCCATGCTTGAGCTGCAATAAGACCTTTGTAACCCCAGCAATGCCCGCTGCACTCTCGCAATGCCCGATGTTGGACTTCGCCGATCCAATGGCACAAAACTGCTTGTCATTTGTATACGTTTCGAAAGCCTTCGTTAAGCCCGTAATTTCAATGGGATCACCTAAAGAAGTTCCCGTACCATGTGCTTCTAGATAGCTGATCGTCCGTGGATCGATTCCGGCTTTTTGGAAAGCACGTCCAATAACCCGAGCTTGGGCATTCGGGCTAGGTACATTGTATCCGTTTGTTTTTCCTCCATGGTTAACCGCTGTTCCTTTGATCACACCATAAATTTGATCTCCATCGGCAATCGCTTTCGCCAGAGGTTTGAGCAGGACTGCTCCCACACCCTCGCCAGGTACATACCCGTCACCGCCGATACCAAAGCTTTCGCATCGTCCCTTGCTGGATGCGAATTTGCCCTGTCCAAGCATCAAGTATTTATTCGGGTGAATGGAAACGTTGACACCACCTGCAATAGCAGCCTCACATTCCCCTTGCTGTAGACTTTGGCAGGCCAAATGAATGGTTGTCAGTGAAGAGGAACACATCGTATCGACCGCCATGCTAGGTCCATGAAAGTTGCAGAAATAAGAAACCCGATTCGCAATGGAGGCTGGACTTCCTGCCAGCGCCATCGGTCTGCCAAGCATCGTTTCTTGGGCTCCGTAGAGCTGGTATTCTTCATACATGACCCCGACATAAACTCCGACATTACCGCCTAGACCCATGCCAGGTGTTGAGCCGAGAGATTCACGAGTATACCCAGCATCCTCTAACGTTTCATAGACGCATTCCAAGAACAAGCGCTCTTGCGGGTCCATGATCTCAGCCTCTCTTGGTGTGATATTGAAAAATAACGGGTCAAATTGATCTACACCGTCTAGGAAGCCTCCCCACTTACTGTAGGTTTTTCCTGGCTTTTTCTTATCTGCATCAAAAAACAGGCTGTGATCCCAACGCTCTTCAGGAATTTCTGTGACACAATCCTTGCCATCACGCAGGTTACGCCAGAACTCATTCATATTTCTGGCTTTCGGATAACGACCGGAGACCCCAATTATGGCAATATCCAAGGTGTCGTTTGCTGGTTTGGTTTCTCTCGTCGTTTCTATCAATGCGTTACCTCTGCTCCTACGGTTGTTACTGATCGGTTTTGCCGTTGCAGCAACCATCGCTGGTGCAACGCTCGACTTTTTAACAGGGGATGCCGTTGGTGCTTCTTTCTCATCTATACCAAAGATCCTCATCATTTGCTCTCGATGCGATGCCAGGAAGTATTTCGCAATTTCCTCGATGGTTTGATATTCGAAAAATAACGTTTTCGACAACGAACCAAACGTTTTTTCTAATTCATTTGTTAATTGCATGACCATAATCGAGTCGATTCCGTACTTTTCCAACAAGGCGTCTGCTTCCATGCGGTCTATTGGCAGCTTGATCACGGAAGAGACGAGCTTTTTGAAATAATAGATCGCTTTTTCCATTGGCAAATGATGACTGGATGGTTGTATGACGGTAGAAGCTTTGACGTCTTGTTCTGTTGTCTTCGGTCTTCCCACCACTGCTTCGTGGAGGCGTTGCAGGTCTCCTTCCATTACCATCACCTGATCTTCTCGAGAAGCTACGGCTTCATTAAAAGCACGAATTCCCGTCGCGGTCTGCAAAGCGATCATTCCAACCCTTTGTTTCACCATCTCCTCAACTGCTTCATCTACTTGCATCCCACCCGCTTTCCAGAGTGGCCAGTTGATAGAGACTGTTTGACCCTGACGTTGCTTTGCCTGCACCAGTTCATTCCGATATTTCGCATATCCATCCATAAAGGCATTCGCGCAAGCATAGTCTGCCTGACCAACATTTCCTATACTTCCTGCAATCGAAGAAAAGAGGACGAAGAAATCGAGAGGCTGCTCTTTACTTGCCTCATCTAAATTCGTAAGGCCGGCAACTTTTGGAGCTACCACTTGGTTCCATTCTTCTATCGTTTTCTTGAGGATGAAGTTATCTCGAACGACACCCGCGCTATGGATGATGCCGTGTAACCCTCCGAATTCCTGTTGAATACTTTGGATGAGCTGGACGACTTCCTGCTTGTCCGTCACATCAACTTGACGATAGACAACGCTCGCCCCTGACCTTTGCAAATCATGAAGCATCGCTTGTTTATCTTCTCGCAAAAGGGAACGTCCTGTGAGAATTAAGGTTGCCTGTTTCGCTTGACTCGCGATTTCCCTAGCGAAAATCAACCCTAAACCACCTGCTCCACCCGTAATTAGATAGGTTCCATGATCTCTCCACGGAATGGTGCCCTCATCATGCAATGGCTTGGTTTCGCACCAACCCAGTACATAGCGGTTACCCGCTTGATAGCGAATTCGGTCGTCCATAGGATGGCAGGCATTCTCTTGCAGCTTGTTTACGATTTCTCCCGCATGTTCACCTGGGTTTATTTCCATGAATTGACCGACTACATTTGGATTCTCCTGCTGAGCTGTTTTCAGCAAGCCAGAAAGTCCACTTACGTATGATTGCTCCGCTTTGTCGGAAACGACGACCTGCACCAACACTTTGCCAAGTATCTTTTGTTGAAGGATGCTTTGGATTTCCAAAAATACTTGGGAAGCATAGGCCTCGAACTTGTCCGCAATGCTATCCTGTTGGGACTGCAAGGGAACCAAGCGCACTTCGTTCATCTGTGCTGCTATACTAGCAAGCGACGATTCAAAGCCTTCCGCCATCATCACGATATGCTGTGCATAGGTAGGAGTGTCCGTGTTCTGAACACCTTCCTGTTCCTTCCAGCAAGGATGAACCATCAGCATTCCTTGTTCCTTTGTGGTTTCGAGGTCTTCCACTTTGCCATCCAGCTTACGAGATGAAAATCGCTTCATTCTGACGCAAACATTTCCTTGCTCGTCACATAAATCAATATCCAGCTTCTGCACATGATCAGAAGCGTTGCTGCCATCACTGTAGCGAATATACACCCACATCTGCGGCGTGCATGGACTGAAGATTTCCAACTCATCCAGCGCAAAAGGTAAGATTGGCTTCAGCGAACCAAGATGGTGAGTGAAATCTGCCCCCATAAATAAACCAATCGCCGCCTGCAAAGCAGCATCCATCATACTTGGGTGCAACACAAACTGCTCTTCTGTCCCCAAAACAGCGAAAGGTAAGGACAGCTTTGCCAACACCTGCTCTGTGCCCTTATACACTTGCTCAATTCCTTGCAGCGCTGGACCATAATGGATTCCCATTGCTTTATAACCGTCATAGCATTGGCTGCCACTCAAGATGCCATGGCTACACGCGGCTTGTAACATAGCGAGATCAAGCATTGGCGTCTCGGCAATCGTATGGAATACGGCACTTCCCTGACTGTGAACACTCTCTTCTACTTCATTTCCTATATGCTCACTGTAGATTCGATAGCCAATCTCTCCACTGTCTTCCAGTTGAAGACCAATGTGAACATCGACAGGCTGATCATCGACAGCTATTGGCTTGGCCCACACTATATTTTTGAGCGTCAAGCCATTCTGACCCGCTCTCAAGGCTCCCGCTGACTGATCGATTGCCTCTCGTGCCATTTCGAGATAAGCAACACCCGGCAAGAGCTGCTGTCCATTCACAACATGATCTGCCAAGAAAAATTCCTGTCCCCGGAAGGTAGAACTATACCGCTGCTCCAACAATTCAGACGTGTTTTTCTGGAGCAATGGGTGAAGGAAAAGCGTCCCTTCTGATGTTGCTGCAACTTCGCGCACAAATTGTGTATCCATCTGAGGAATCCAATAACGTTCTCTTGCAAACGGATACGTAGGCAAGCTCATGCGACGAGGTTTCTTCTCACCGTAGAGCTTGTGCCAATTAACCACGCCTCCACTTACCCACAGCTCCAGCAGCTTGGCGTATTTTCTTTTGCTTATCCAAGCATCGAATGCCTGTTTCAAATCTTCATCCGCTTCGAACACCGCAATCGTCTTTTTGTTGCCTTTTACCTGTCCTCGGAATACATCCGTGATGCCTTCCTGCCCATCTACAAATTGCGTAAGCTTTTCCTGAAGCCCCTGAATGGAGCTGGCCATCACAGCCAAACGCTCTTCCATAGCTTCTCGTCCAATTTGGAGCGTGTAGGCAATATCCGCTAAATCTAGGTCAGAAATGGACTGATCCTTGATCACGGCTAACAAACGCTGCGCCTGTTCGTGGAGCTGGCTTTCATTCTTCGCTGAAAGGAGAATGATCGCAGGATTCATGAGACTTACTTGGATAGCTGGACGTTGTTCATGTTCCGGAATGTATTCTTCGATGACGATATGAGCATTCGAGCCACCCGCACCAAAGCTACTCACCCCCGAGCGTCTTGGAATTTCCTGACCATCAATGACAGGACGTTTCCACTCCGCCAGTTCTTGCTGAACGACAAACGGAGTCGAGCTGAAATTGATATTCGGATTTAGTACCTCCGCATGCAAGGTTGGTGCTAGTAGTCCGTGTTTGAGCTGTAGAAGGATTTTCGTTATCCCGGCAATTCCCGCTGCACTCTCACAATGCCCGATATTGGACTTCGCTGATCCGATTGAGCAAAACTGCTTGTCTGTGGTGTACGCTTGGAAGGCTTTCGTCAGTCCTGCGATCTCAATTGGATCACCTAAAGAAGTGCCCGTACCGTGAGCTTCCAAATAACTAATCGTCCGTGGATCAATTCCAGCCTCCTTCAAGGCACGTCCAATGACACTCGCTTGTGCATTCGGATTCGGTACGGTATAACCATTTGTTTTGCCGCCATGGTTAATGGCGCTTCCTTTTATCACACCGTAAATTTGATCTCCATCGGCGATTGCTTTCTCCAGAGGTTTAAGCAGTACTGCTCCGACACCCTCACCAGGTACATAGCCGTCACCACCAACCCCAAAGCTTTCGCATCGTCCCTTACTAGAAGCAAATTTCCCCTGTCCGAGCATCAAATATTTATTTGGATGAATCGAAACATTGACACCACCCGCAATCGCAACCTCGCATTCACCTCGCAGCAAGCTTTGGCAGGCAAAATGGATGCCTGTTAGAGACGAGGAACACATGGTGTCTACAGCAACGCTAGGACCATGGAAATTAAAGAAATAAGAAACACGGTTCGCTACCGATGAGAAGCTTCCGCCAAGGGCCATCGGTCTGCCCATCATGGTTTCTTGTGCACCATACAGTTGATACTCTTCATACATAATGCCTACATAAACACCCACATTACCGTCAAGTCCGAAGCCTTGAGACGATCCGAGCGATTCGCGGGTATACCCTGCATCCTCTAAGGTTTCATACACACACTCCAGGAATAAACGTTCCTGCGGGTCCATGATTTCTGCTTCCAGAGGCGAGATGTTGAAGAACAGCGGATCGAATTGATCAACACCGTCTATGAATCCGCCCCATTTGCTGTAGGTTTTCCCTCGTTTGTTCTTATCCTCATCAAAATACAGGCTGTGGTTCCAGCGCTCTTTAGGGATTTCCGTAATGCAATCCTTGCCATCGCGCAAATTGTTCCAGAACTCTTGTGTATTCCGTGCTTTCGGATAACGTCCAGAAACCCCAATGATCGCAATGTCCAAAGCTCCTTTGACTGGTTGGGTTTCCTTCTGTGTCGAAATGAACCGTGAGCCTTTGCGACTTTTTCCTCGATAGCTGTTCCTGTACCTTTTAGACGTGTTTTCTTCTTTTGTCACGGATGCTGTTTCTTGGATAACAACTGTTTCCTGCTGTTCCGTAAGTCCCAAGATTTCAATAAATTTGTCTCGATAGGCGTCCAAGAAATATCCAATCAATTCTTGAATCGTTTGATATTCAAAAAATAACGTTTTCGGCAGTGAGCCAAAGCTTTTCTCTAATTGGTTGGTTAATTTCATGGATAGAATCGAATCAATTCCGTATGTCTCCATCGCGGCATCTTCTTCGATTCGATTTATGGGCAGTTGTAGAACCTCGGCAAATTCCTTTTTAACAAAATGAGTCGCTTTCTCATGAAGGACATTTTGTTCCACAGTGGTGATCGTTTGTCTTTCATTTGTCGCTGCCCCGGTTGGTGTGATCGATACCACTGGCTGCATCTGTTTGACCAGAATCTCTTCAAATTCTTCAAGTAAATAGGAAGCAAGCTGCTGAAGCGTCGGACACTCCACGAATACAGTCGGAATTAGCCCAATGCGATATTGCTGACTTAGTTTGTTGGCGAATTCAGTCAGTAGAACCTGATTAAACCCGAGTTCAGACAGCTCCACTTTGACATCGATATCCGTCGGTTGAACCTGAAGCAGCTCCGACACGGTGTGCATCAAAGCAAGTTCCACTTTTTGCAACAGACTACCGGTACCCACCGTTACAGAAGCTTCCGATCGGACAGGAGCATGCTTCGATTGAGAACTGTTGACTGGTGTTTGCAAAAACAGTATTTGCTTGAGCTTAGCCAGATCACCTTCCATCACCATGACCTGAGCTTTTCCGGAGGCTAAGCCTTGGTACATAGCTGCAATACCCGTCGAAGTCTGCATAGCGACTACTCCCATACTATGCTTCAACATGTCACCAGCCTCTGCGTCAGCCTGCATTCCGCCCTCTTTCCACAACGGCCAATTCATGGACAATGTCTGTCCGTGACGTTGCTGTAACGCAACCAATCCATTGCGATAGTGAGCGAATCCGTCCATAAAGGCGTTGGCGCAAGCATAGTCAGCTTGTCCGATATTTCCCAAGCTGCCTGCCACCGAGGAAAACATCACCAGGAAATCCAGTTCTACATCCTTGCTGGCTTCATCCAGATTGATGAGACCCGTAACCTTCGGATAGAGAACCGTTTGGACCTCCTCTCTGTTTTTCTTGAGGATATAGCTGTCACGAAGCACGCCAGCACTATGAATAATGCCATGAAGACGCCCATAGTCCTGTTGAATCGTGCGGATCAATTCTGCCATTTCCTGTTTCTGCGTCACATCAACTTGGCGGTATTCAACTCTTGCTCCCGATTTTTTCATTTCCTGGAGTTTACCTTGCTTCTCTTCATCCAACGGGGAACGTCCTGTCAGAATCAGGTTTGCATGTTGAACCTTTTGTACAATTTCGTTGGCAAAAAGATACCCCAGTCCGCCTGCCCCGCCAGTGATGAGATAAACCCCACCGTCTTTCCACGGAATGCTCGCCCCTTGTGTAGCCTCCAGTTCTACCCACTCAGATACATATCTCTTACCAGATTGATATCGAATCTGAACATCCAATGGGCATTGTACATTTTCCTTTATTTTTTCAGCAATCTCGAATTCGTCGTCGCCTGATTCTACCTCCATTACCTGACCAAACACGTTAGGATTCTCCAATTTCGCCGTTTTCAGCAATCCAGAGAATGCAGTGAAAGACGGCTGTTCTGCTCGCACGGGAACGACAAGCTGAACCAATACCTTGCCGCGAACTTTTTGCTTAAGAATCTCTTGAATTTCCTCCAATACCTGCGTCGTATAATCAATGAAACGCTCGGCAATGGCTTCTTGTGAGGAACGCAAAGGATTGCAACGAACTCCATTCAAGTAGCCTTGGAGATTGTTCCAAGAAACGCCATCCGGTTCTACAATCATCACGACTCGCTGTGTATAGTCAGGGGCTTCGGCGTTGCTCACAACCGCTTGTTCCTTCCACTCAGGATGAACCAGCAGGGTTCCGAGTTGCCCTTTTGAATCCACCGTCTCAACTTCGCCTTCCAGCACTCGTGCGGAGAAACCCTGCATACGCACGCAAACCGTTCCTTGGACGTCACACAAATCAATGTCTACTTTCTGTACCTTGTCTCCCGTCCTATTGCCGTCAGCCTGTCGAATCCATACCCACATCTGGGAAGTAGTCTGGCTAAAAATACTCAGCTTCTCCAGTGCAAAAGGCAGGATTGGCTTCAGAATGGCCTTATCGTCTGTACCAAGCAATAATCCGATAGAGGATTGTAAGGCCGAATCCAGCATGCTCGGATGCAAGACGTATTCTCCTTGCGTCTCGGCAACTTTGGAAGGCATAGCTAACTTGGCCAATACTTGTCCCTCTCCCACGTACACATGCTCAATTCCTTGCTGGGCTGGACCATAGACAAGTCCCATTGTTTGAAAAGCTTCATAACACTCACTTGCATGAAGCGTGCGATAGCTGCATCGGGCTTTGATCCCATCGAGATTATGCGTGGGTGCAGCATTGATCGCTGTAAACACCATACTTCCTTGACTGTGTATGACCGATTCAGCCTGTTCTTTCTGTGGTTCGCTGTATATTTCATAACGAAGGTCGCCGTTATCCTCAGGATAAATCCCGATGTGGACCTGAACAGGCTTGTCTTCCACCACGATCGGTTGCGCCCATATTACATCTTTAAGCTCCATCGCGTATTGCTCATCTTCCAGCACTCCCGCTGCTATTTCCGCAGCAGCTCGAGCCATCTCAAGATAAGCAACCCCTGGCAGGATTCTCTTTCCTTTTACAACATGATCCGATAAAAAGAATTCCTGACCATCAAAAGTAGAGCTGAATCTTTGCTCACTGAGATCCGAAGTATTTTGATGCAGCAAAGGATGTAGGGAAGCAGTTAGACCACGTGTACCTTTTGTGTTGGTTGACGGTTGTTTCTTTGGTTCTGGCAACCAGTAATGCTCTCTGGCAAAAGGATACGCAGGCAAGCTAATCCGACGAGGCTTTTCTGCTTCATAAAGTTTATTCCAATCGAAATGCAAACCCTTCACCCAGAAATCGAGAAGCTTGGAGAATTTTTTGCGTTGCATCCATTTTTCAATCGCTTCTTGCAATTCCTCATCGCCTGCGAAAATGTCTGCTGTTTCTTTGCCGCGTTTTACCTGACCGCGATAGAGGTCGGCAAAGCCGTCATCACCTGCAAGAAAGCTACGCAACTTCTCTATCAATTCTGTAAGTGAGCTCGTCATCAGGGCCATGCGTTCTTCCATTGCCTCGCGTCCCACTTGGAGCGTATACGCAATATCAGCCAGGTCCACATCTGTAAAGGACTGCTCCTCAATCGACGCTAACAGTCTTTGCACTTGTTCAATGAGACGCTCCTTATTCTTTGCTGAAAGGACGATGATCGCCGGATTTTGCGGAGTGATCGTAATCGAAGGCCGTTCCTTGGCCTGAGGAATATATTCCTCAATCACGACGTGTGCATTGGACCCGCCTGCACCAAAAGAAGAAATCCCGGCAATTCTCGGGAATTCTCTCGTTTCTCCATTCACTTCCATTTGCGGTCGTTTCCATTCAGCCAAGTCCTGCTGAACGACAAAAGGCGTTTTCGAAAAAGGAATATTCGGATTCAATTCTTGCGCATGCAGGCTTGGGACCAGTTGTTGATGTTTCATTTGCAGCAAAATTTTTGCCACTCCTGCTATTCCAGCCGCCGCTTCTAAGTGACCAATATTGGATTTAACGGAACCAATAGCACAATATCCCGTATCCTGCGTGTCCTTGCGGAAGGCTTGGATGAGCCCCGTAATTTCAATTGGATCGCCAAGCTCCGTGCCTGTTCCGTGCGCTTCTATATAGCTTACGGTTTTGGCATGAACGCCTGCCTTATCCAACGCCTGACGAATCAGCTCTCCTTGAGCAGTTGGATTCGGTACCGTATAGCCATTGGTTTTTCCGCCGTGATTCACGCTGGTTCCACGAATCAATCCATAGATATGGTCGCCATCCGCAATTGCTTTTGACAGTGGTTTGAGCAGCACTGTACCTACGCCTTCTCCCGGTACAAAACCGTTTCCGCCTTGCCCAAAGCTTTTGCATTGTCCATCTACGGAAAGCATATGCAGCGCTGACAAAAAGACATAGCTGGAAGGATGCAAATACAGGTTGACTCCGCCGGCAATCGCCAGTTCACAATCCCCGTTATACAGATGCTCGCACGCTTCATGAATCGCTGTGAGCGAAGCGGAGCACATCGTATCAATCGGCATACTCGGACCTTGAAGATTGAGGAAATAGGAAACACGATTCGTCAGTGAGCTAAAAGATGTGTGCGGGTAAATCAATTCACCCTGCTTCCATAAATCAGGTCCATACAAGCTGAACCCTGTTTTTGTGATCCCTCCAAACACTCCGACTCGTCGATTGTACTTTTCTGCAAGCAGTTGTCTCGTATAACCTGCGTCCTCCAATACTTCCCAGCAAGACTCCATAAACAATCGTTCCTGTGGATCAAAATGCATCGCTTCCCACGGGGACATATTGAAAAAGAGAGGGTCAAAGTCTGCGAATCCGTCTACAAAGCCGCCCCATTTGCCATAGCTTTTTCCTTCTGCCACAGCTTTGTCTGGATCAGGTTCGAAAAAGCCATCCAGTGACCAGCGTTCCTCTGGAATTTCTGCAATGCAATCCTTTCCAGATTTCAGATTCTCCCAATACTCGTTCAACGATCGCGCTTTTGGATAACGTCCGCTCATGCCGATAATGGCAATCGGCTCCCTCGCGATCTGATTTCCTGATTGCACGGCTACACTGCGAGTCGGTTCATAGCCGAATGTTTCACGGTCGTTACGCGCCAGTAGTGTTGGCGTTCCTCGATTGACCACAGCCTGACGATCAAGCCCCGTCCACTTCACGCATTCCTGATGATGATCAGCGACGAGATAATCTGCAAGGGTGTTAAGAGTCTGATATTCATACAAGATGGTCTTGGACAATTCGCTAAAGACATCACCTAGCTTTTTATTCAGCTGGATCACCATTATCGAATCGATTCCGTATATTTCGAACGGTTCATCGACAGCGATTTTACCTGCTCCAAGCCTCGTCTCTTGACCGAACATCACTTTTAGCTGATAGAGCGTTTTCTCTTTTAACACGCCTGCATCGACGGATAGCTTCGCATCCTGCATCGGTGTGGAATCGAGCTGCGACACGACAGGAGTACCTAGCAATTGTTCCTTGAGTGCTGGCAGATTGCCTTCGATAACTAGCGTTTGCACAGAGCCAGAAGCCACCCCTTGATACAGCGCCTGAATGCCGCTTGCAGTCGGCATCGCTACCATGCCTCTACTCTCCATGATCTTCTCTGTCGCTTCATCAACACGCATACCGCCATCTTTCCACAGCGGCCAATTGATGGAGAGTGTTTGGCCCTGTCGTTCACCTGCTCTCACCAAGCCACGGCGATACTTGGCGTATTGATCCATAAAGGCATTGGCAGCAGCATAATCAGCTTGCCCCGCATTCCCGAAGCACCCCACCCCAGAGGAGAAGAGAATAAAGAAATCGAGCGCCATATCCTTACTTGCCTCATCGAGATGCACGAGTCCAGAAACTTTTGGCGCCAGCACTTGTTCCAGTTCATCCGTTGTTTTTCTAATGATGAAACTGTCACGAATGACTCCCGCACCATGAATGATGCCAGTGAGGCTACCACACTCTTGCTTGATAGCTTGGAATAAGTCCTCTACCGCCTGCTTTTGTGTGATATCAGCCTGACGATATTGAATATTGGCTCCTAGTGCTTTCCATTCCTTACATTTGGCTGCCTTTTCTTCATCCAAGGGAGAACGACCCGTGATAATTACAGTCGCTCCCTTCGTTCGCTGGGCGATTTCCTTAGCAAAAATCAAGCCTAATCCGCCAGCACCGCCCGTAATCAGATAAACCCCATCTTCTTTCCATACATGCTCCGCTTGCCCAGAAGATTTCATTTCTGTCCAGCCGCTCACCCAGCGCTTGCCATCCTGATAGCGAATGTGCTTACTTTTCTCATCATTGCTGTCTTGTTGCAGCTTCTGTACCAACTCTATTGGATTGACCTCTGCCACCACTTCAATAAGCTGTCCAATCAGCTTGGAATTCTCCAATTGAGCCGTTTTCAGCAAACCAGAGAGAGCGGAGAAGCATTGCTGTTCCTCTTTGTCAGGTACAACGAGCTGAAGCAGAACTTTTCCCTTTGGTTTATTGGCAAGCACTCGCTGGATTTCCGTGAATATCTGGACGCTGTAGGTATGGAACCGTTCTGCGATACTTTTCTGTTGTGATTGTAAGGCTAGGCAGCGCACTCCGTTCATTTCGGATTCGATACGCTCTCTGATTTCCTCTGCCCATTCACAAAGGATCACGAGATGCTCTGCAAAAGCAGGTGAACCAGCCTTTTGACTGACCTCCTGTTCGTTCCAGCACGGTTGGAGAAGGAGCGTTTCTGTCGTTGGAGTTGCTGAAGAGATTGGCGAAATCTGTACAGAAGCAGCTCCCGACTCCGTATATACATTCATGCTCGTTTTCGTCTCCATCTCAGGAACCCCATAGGACTCCTCAACAAAAGGATAGGTAGGGAGGCTGATGCGACGTGGTTTTGCATCGTTGTACAGGACTTCCCACTCGATATCCAGACCCTTGCTCCACAACTCGGCTACTTTTTCTCCTTTGCCTTCTGCAAACAGCTTGGAAATCAGCTCACGATTATGGTTTGCTTGTTTTACGTTTCCTCTAAAGCTACCTGCTGATTGGCCCTCTCCACTCAAAAAGTCACTCAGCTTTTGAATGAGTTCTGCTGTATTTTTGACAATAAAAATAGCCCTGCTCTCCATCGCTTCTCTTCCCACTTGGAGAGTATAGGCCAAATCTGCTAGATGGACTTGTCCAAGATTTCCTCTAAGGAAATCAACCAGTTGCTGAGCATACGCTAGGACACGATCATCGTTTTTGGCGGATAACGGCACGAAATAAACGTGCTGGTTGTTACCCTCACCCACGCTGACACGCTTAGCCTCTGCTCCATTCTTCCATTGTTCAAAAATCGCATGAGCATTCGTCCCACCAAGACCAAATGAACTTAACGCCGCTCTGTGGGGAACAGGCGCATCCTCCCATTTTTTGAGCGTATCAACCACATAAAACGGCGACTGTTCCAAATTGATATTCGGATTCGGCTTTTCATAGTTTAGCGATGGAGGAAGCTCATTATGGTATAGGCTTAATGCTACTTTAATGCAACCTGCTAACCCTGCGGCTGTATCAAGATGTCCAATATTGGTCTTCACCGATCCAAGTCCGCAGTACTGTTTATTTGTTGTGTATTTTGTATACACTTCATTGAGCGCCGCAAATTCTATCGGATCTCCTAAATAAGTGCCCGTTCCATGCGCTTCGATATAGCTAACTGTTTCAGGATGAACCTTGGTGTCATCTAATACTTGCTGAATCACCTCAGCCTGACCTTTTATACTTGGCGCATAAAATCCGACTTTATCTGCTCCATCATTGTTGATACGAATTCCTCTCATGAGGGCATAAATATGATCGCCGTCCTTGATCGCATCGGAAGCTTTTTTGAGGACAACCACGCCGACACCTTCTCCACCGATCATACCGTCTGCTGACGCGTCGAACGTCTTGCAGTGACCATTACTGGAAAAGTTCAATCCAGCTTGATAGACATACCCTGTATAAGTCGTAGGGAAAATAGTTGCGCCCCCTACTAAAGCCACCTTTGATTCTCCCGATTGCAGGCTGCGATAAGCCAGATGTAATCCAACCAGCGAGGAGGAACAATTGGAGTGGACGGCAAAGCTCGGTCCCTTCAGCCCCATTTTATGAGAAATCATCGTTGGTATGGTTCCACCCTGCGCCAAAACCCACGAGACATATTCATTGGGGTCCTTCATGACTTTCGATGATTCCTTGGTGAAATGCGGCAAGAGTGCTTGATAATAACTATTGCTCGCCGACATAAAAACACCCGTCTGCGGAACCTTTTTCGGTGTATACCCTGCATCCTCCAATGCCTTCCAGGAATGGGTCAATAACAGACGAAACTGCGGGTCCATAAATTCTGCGTCTCTAGCTGAAAGGTGAAAGAATCCTGGATCAAAGTGATCCTTTCCTTCGATGGTGGACTGGACCGGAATAAAGTTCGGATTCTGTAAGTATTCATCAGGCAGGTGTAATTGATCGATTTCCTCATCCGAGAAGAAACGTACACTTTCTACACCGTTTCGTAAATTCTCCCAAAACTCTCTGTGATTTTTCGCTCCTGGGAAGTGGCAGGATATTCCAATAATCGCAATGCTATCCTCATAGTATTCAGGATAAGTCTCCTCCACTTGTCCTTCGCTATACGCCGTTGCCTCTTTTGGATTGACAAAATCCATTTGCTCATCCGATCCATTCTCTTTCCTTGTTGCGATATACTCGCTGATTTCTCTAATATTGACGTACTTAAACAGCGTGGTCACATTTAGATCGCACTGAAACTCTTCCGTCATTTTGGCTACAACCATGGTAGCGAGAATTGAGTCTCCACCCACATCGAAAAAGCCGTCTTCTGTGCTGATCCCCTCTACATTCAGGGCATCCTGCCAAATTTCTAAAGTCCTTTGTTCAATATCAGATTGCGGCCGGCTCTGCTTCTTCGCCTGTGTTACCATAAGCTTTTGATTCAGAAGCTCTGTGCGATCCACTTTTCCATTAGCGGTTAACGGGATTTTATCCATGGAAACAAAAAATGCCGGGAGCATATACTCTGGCAAATTCTTTCTCAAATAATCCCGTAATTTGGAGGGCTCAAGCCGTTCATGGTTCGCACCTGCTTTCGGAACATAATAAGCAACCAACCGCTTATGATCTCCCTCTTCTTTCACCAACACAACAACGCTTTGAATCTGTGGATGAGCCATTAGTTGGCTCTCGATCTCACCCAATTCAATTCGAAAACCTCGAATTTTTACTTGATGATCGATTCGGCCTAAATACTCAATCGTTCCATCAGGGAGCCAACGTGTTAAATCACCTGTTTTGTACAACTTGGTTCCCGATGTAAAGGGGTTATCTACAAACTTCTCTGCGGTAAGCTCTGGGCGATTCAAATAGCCGCGAGCCAAACCTTTTCCTGCGATACAAAGCTCTCCTGGAACACCAACTGGCACGGGATTCATGTGGCGATCAACGATGTACAGTTGCGTATTTGCGACAGGTCTACCAATCGGTGTATTGCTGCTGACCAATTCATTTTCGGAGCAGGAGAACCATGCCGCATAAATAGAGGCTTCTGTTGGTCCGTAAATATTTTCAATCTTTGCCTTTTGAAAAGTAGCAACCGTCTTTTTCACCAACTCTTTTGGAAAGGCTTCACCCGCAACCATCACATATTTTAGCGGACAATGCTGTAGGAATGGCTGATTCTCTCCAACGCCGTTGACGAAAGCATTCAGCATCGCTGGAACAAAATTGACATGCGTCACGCGATGCTTCACGATAGATTCGGCTATCATTTCTGGAGACTTCTCCCCATGTGGCGGAAGAATGACTAGACGTCCTCTACCGATGAACCATCCAAACAGCTCGGACAAAGAAACATCAAACACATAGTTGGTTTTGAGCAAATAAACATCGTTTTCCATGACGGGATAACGGGATTCAAGGAAAAAGAGGGTATTGATGATACTTTCATGACTCACCATGACCCCTTTGGGTTTCCCTGTGCTTCCTGATGTATAAATCACATAAGCTAGATTGGTTGGGTTGACTACCCGGTTGAGCGTTTTTTGTCGCTGGGCTGTCTGCTCAACCTCTTCCCAATCCTTGTCTAACACGAAGCATTTCGCATTTCCTCCTTCCGCTGAAGATACCTTGTCCCAAAGGCGAGCTTGGGTAAGCACCAAACGGCTCTTACTGTCTTCCACCATGAATGCCAACCGCTCTGTGGAATAGGTTGGGTCCAATGGAACATAAGCTGCGCCAGCTTTCAGAGTTCCTAAAATGCCGATGACCATTTCCAAAGAGCGTTCGACACAAATCCCTACTGTAGCTTCAGGACCTGCTCCCTCGGTCTGCAAATAGATCGCCAGCTTGGTAATTTGTTCATCCAGTTCACGGTAGGTCAACGACTGATTTTCATAAACAACAGCCACGGCATCCGGCGTTTGTTGGACTCGCTTCTCGAACAAATCATGGATGCATAAAGCCTGTGGGAATGCCGCTTCCGTCGCATTCCACTCAACGAGCAGCATGTTTCGTTCTTCAACAGAAATAAGTGGTATCTCATCCAAAGCGATGTCAGGATTTTGGATGACTTCGTTTGCGATATTGTGATAATGCTCTGCCATCCGCTGTATCGTCGCTTGGTCAAATACATGTGGATTGTATTTCAGATTCAATACAAACTCGGCTTCCTGCTCAAACACCTCTAACTCAAATTCATACTCGCCCTCTTGATGAACACCCTCCATCAATTCGATGGCAAGCTTGTTTTGACATTCATCATAAAATCGCTGCAAGTTTTGCGATTGCAGGAAATTTTGGTACGTAAAGATGATATCGAATACAGGTGAATTCCCATGAAGTCGAGGAATATTTGCCTCTCGAACCATCGCTGGAAAAGGATATACAGCGTGATCCATCCCGTCAATCAGCGTCAGCTGCAATTCCCGAATGAACTGGGAGAAAGACTTTTCCCCCGTTACCTGACTGCGAATGGGGATCATATTGACAAAATAACCGATCAGAGAATCGAATCTTTCTTCTGGGCGTCCCATCGTAGGCATGCCGACAATCACATCTGTTTGACCTGTATAGCGATACAATAAGGCTTTAAAAATCCCTAACAAGAGAACAGATGCGTTCATGCGGTAATGCTTGGAGAGCTTCTTCACATGTTGACTCAACTCTCTTGAAAATACGTGCGTAAAAACCTGCCCCTCAAAGCTTGGTGCAGAAGAACGCGGGCGATCGGCAGGAAGCTCCAGTTGTGGAAGCGTCCCTGACAATTGCTCCAGCCAGTAAGAACGATGTTCCCCACCTTCCGCGCTCGCCATCATGTCCTGTTCCCACTTTACGAAGTCGGCGTTATTGGTTGAATTCGGTGTTACTTTTGGCTGCTTTCCTTCAACCAACTCGATATAGGTATGGACCAATGCTTGTAGTAATAACAAGGAGGAATGTCCGTCAAAGATCATATGATGAGTCGTAATCAGGACAAAATGCTCTTTTTCCGAACGCGACAATAGATGAATGCGAAGTAAAGAACCCTTCTCCAATGAAAAGGGTTCTTTAACTTTTTGCCTGAGATACGGCAATACATCCTGAGACGTTAAGTGTGAGATGTCCTCCTGCTCAATTGGAAGCGATTGCTCCAGGCGTTGAAGTAGGTACGGAACACCATGGTCTTCCATAATCGAACTCTGTAAAATCGGATGCTTTTTTAGCACAAGGTAGCAAGCTTGTTTCCATAACGCTACGTCTAATTTCTGACGGATGCAAAAGCATAACGGAACATTGTAAGCACTCATCGTAGGAGACATTTTTTGCAACATCCACAATCCTTGCTGCCCGACGGACAGAGGACTTGTAAACGATGGGTTTTCCAGCTCCAGAAGCTTCTCTTGGACTTCCGCAGCAGACAGCTTACCTTCTTTGTAAGCCATGAGGATTTCCCGTCGCATCATAGCATCCCTCCTTTGTCGATTACCTGTTCGATTTCTTCTAGACTTAGCAGGCCTTCTTTGAATTTTTGCAACAGATTCTCTGTCCGTTCACTGCGAATCTGGGACGTTGTTTCTAAATCGGTAGTGGAAGCAATCTCTTTATGACTCAGCTCTCTTATTTTTAATGCAAGTAGATGAGCTAAAGACTTCATCGTCGGGTTCTCCAGCACGTCCCGCCCTTTGATTTTGATATTCCAGCGCTGCTCTAAATGACGAATCAGCTTGGTAACCATGATCGAATCCATGCCATAGTCCAAGAAATATTTGTTTAGCTTGATTTGCCCTTCCGAAAGGTGTAACTCCCGTGAGAGAAATTGTGCCATATCCCGCTGAATGGTTTCCTCTGTTGGGCTGTCCGGGTTGATATCAATCGCTAACGTCGCTTTTTCCATAGGTTGACGGATCGTTTCCGTTCCAAGCTGCTCCTCCTCACCCTCGGAAGTGGGGAGCCAATAGCGTTCTCTGGCAAAAGGATAGGTAGGCAGAGATAGCATGCGACGCTCTTGTGGATACAAGGATTTCCAAGGGATTTTACCTCCCTGCGTCCAATGAAGCGCAAGCTTTTCCAGATTATTTTCTGCTAAAAGAACCTGCAACACCGTATCTCCTACGTTGCCTGAAAGAAGATTTCTCACTCCTGCCTGGTCTTCTTCGAGATCTCCTGTATAGATAGGAATCAATACAGTTGGCTCACTGCCTTGTTCGACCGCTTCCAAATACGCCGATAATCCTTGGATCAAATCCTCTCGATCTTGAACCACCATAGCCAACCTGCATTCCATGGCTTCTCGTTTCACTTGAAGCGTATAGGCAAAATCCGCCAAGGAAAACGCTTGTTGCTTGGCAAATACAAGCATCTGCTGGGCAACGGCTCGCAATCGCTCTGCATTTTTTGCCGAGAAAACCACGATCTGAGGTGGAGTGGCAGAAGTAATCGATTTCATCTCTGTCTGCGGCGGTATATATTCTTCGAGAATCAAATGAGCATTTGACCCGCCTGCTCCAAACGAACTGATCGTCGCCCGGCGTGGAACCTCTCGTTCTTCCCCATTGATTCTCACCACGGGTCGCTCCCACTTTTGTCGATCTTTTTGCAGATAAAAAGGCGTTTCTGCAAAATTGACATGCGGGTTCAATGGCTCCACTTTTATAGAGGGAACCAACTCCTGATGCTGTAGCTGCAAGATCACCTTTGTCAACTGAGAAATACCAGAAGCTGCTTCGGCGTGTCCGATATTCGATTTCACCGACCCAATCGCACAAAACTGAGTATCATCCGTCTGCTTCGAAAAAGCATTTGCTAACGCCTTCAACTCAATCGGATCTCCCAACAGCGAGCCATTAGCGGCGGCTTCGACATAACTGATCGTCCGTGGATCAATGCCTGCTCTAGCAAAATTATCTTCCATCAACTGCGCTTGTGCCTGGGGATTCGGCACCGAAAATCCATTGGTACGTCCGCCATGATTAGTCGCGGCTGATTTAATAACGGCTAAGATGGAATCTCCATCTTCCATCGCTTTGGCTAAAGGCTTCAATAGTACAGCCCCTACGCCTTCTGCTGGTAAATATCCGTCTCCATCTCCAAAGCTTCTGCTGTCTGAGTGGCTTCCAATCATTTGTGCCTGACTTAAGCCTAGGTATTTCTTAGGATGGATCGAAACATTCACGCCCCCTGCGATAGCAAGCGAGCTTTCTCCCTTTATCAAGCTTTCGCAGGCATGATAAATGGCAATAGCAGATGAAGAACACGCTGTATCAATCGCCATACTCGGACCTTGCAGATTAAAGAAGTAAGAGACTCGATTGGCAATCGAATGGTAGGAAGTCAGGGAAATGATAGAGTCCGTTTCCAAATCCGTATCAAATGCGTGATACGGCTGATACATCGCCCCTACATAGACGCCGACCCTATTATCATATTGACGATGTAACATCTCTCGCGTGTGCCCTGCATCTTCGAGCAGATTCCACACGGTTTCCAGGAAAAGCCGTTCTTGAGGGTCCATCATTTCCGCTTCCCGTGGAGAAATATGGAAGAACAGCGGATCAAATTGATCGACACCGTCTATGAAGCCGCCCCATTTGCTATATGCTTTTCCTTGTCGGTTCCGGACCTCGTCAAAATACAAGCTGTGATCCCAGCGCTCTTGCGGAATCTCTGTTATACAATCCTTGCCGTCCCGCAAATTGTTCCAGAACTCTTGTATATTGGCAGCCTGCGGATAACGACCCGAAACACCAATAATGGCAATGTCTAGATCAGATGTTGTTTGTTTATTTGCCTGCTCTCGCGTCACATACCGTGAGAAACGACGACGATGTTCTGTTATGGAGTCAGTAGGAGCAAGTACATTAGCGACATTCTCTGCTGTTCTTGTCTCTGCTGTTTTCCCATCCCCCATGATTTCGATGAATTTGTCTTGATGATGAGCAAAAAGATAGCCTGCCAAATCCTCTATGTTTTGATATTCATAGAGTAACGTTTTCGACAGCGAGCCGAATGCTTTTTCCAATTGATTGGTCAATTGCATCGCCATAACCGAGTCGATCCCGTATTTCTCCAGCGGAGCATCCTCATCGATTTTATAAGTTGGGAGCTTGATAACGGCAGAAATTTCCTTTTTCAGATACTCCCTTACTTTTGCCCGAAGCACATCTTGTTGTCCAACGGAAACAGGCTGTTCGTTCTCCGTTTTTGCAGAGGTATTTGCGCTCTCTGCCGGTTGGAACTGTTGGATGAACCGATTCGGGTAGGCATCCATCAAATGTTGCGAGACAGCAAAAAGCGTCGGGTACTCTACCAATACAGTTGAAGTAAGTTCAAGCTCATAGAATTGATTCAGCTTGTTGGTAAATTCGGTCAGCTTCATCTGGTCAAAGCCATACTCATGGAGCTCAGCGTGGATATCAATATCCGCTCTATCAACCTTGAGCAAATCAGCAACTATTTTCAGCAAAGACGCTTGAACTTCGCTTTGCAAGCTGTTCGAATGAGCTGTTGGTGTCGACGAGGTCACAGCGCTCCCCATCAGCCTTTGCTTCATTCGTACAGGATCGCCTTCCATGACCATCAACTGATCTTGTCCCGAAGCTAACCCCCGATACAAGCAGTTGATACCCGAAGCCGTCTGCATAGCAACCATGCCAAGGTCGTCCCACAATCTCTTTTCTGTCTCTTCGTCTACCTGCATTCCGCCCTCTTTCCACAGAGGCCAATTGATGGAGATAGTCTGACCCTGCCGTTCGCCTAACGCGATCTGTTCGTTACGGTAAACAGAGTAGGAATCCATAAAGGCGTTGGCAGTCGCATAATCTGCTTGGCCCATATTGCCTAAGCTTCCAGCCGCTGAAGAAAAGAGCACAAAGAAATCCAGATTAAGCCCCTTCGTTGCTTCATCTAAATGAACGAGTCCCGCAACCTTTGGCGCGAGAACTGCTTGTACTTCTTCTTTGGTTTTCTTCAGGATAAAGTTGTCGCGAGTCACGCCCGCACTGTGAATGATGCCGTGAAGATCGCCAAACTCGGATCGAATGCCTTGGACCAAATCTTCTACTGCCTGTTTCTGCGTGACATCCACTTGGCGATATTCGACTCTGGTTCCGTTGTCCGCAAGCTTACGAAGCTTTGCTTGCTTCCCCTCAGTCAGCGCAGAGCGTCCTGTCAGAATCAAGGTGATACCACGGGCTTTCTTCGCCATTTCTTCGGCAAAAATAAGTCCCAAGCCACCTGCTCCGCCCGTAATCAGATAGATTCCGTTGTCTTTCCATGGCATGCTTACTTCATGCTGTGGAGCTGCAACCTCATTCCATTCTGCCATGTATCGTTTCCCTAACTGATAGCGGATATGGCTATCTGTTGGGCATAAGCTGTTTGCTCTCAGCTTCTCCGCCAATCCCGCTGAATCTTCTGTTGCATCGATTTCGATCAGCTGTCCGATTACTTTCGGGTTTTCGATCTGTACCGTTTTCAACAGACCAGCGATTCCAGCGAACAGTCTTTGTTCCGATCGGAGAGGAGCAACAATCTGAATCAGCACCTTCCCCTTTGGTTTTGCTTGAAGAAGGGCTTTTATTTCTTCGAAAACTTGAACTGCATACGTTTGGAATCGTTCCGCTATGCCTTGCTGACCGGATTGCAACACTAGGAATCTTGCACCGTTTAGCTGAGAGGAAATGCTTTCCCAAGTAATCTCCCCTGGTTCGCAGAGCATCACCACATACTGTTCATATTCAGGAGCTTTGGCTTCCTTAGGAATGGCTTTTTCGATCCAAGCAGGCTGCAGCATCAATGTACTCGTGATTTTATCTGACTCTCCGGCAGCTTTTTCAACTTCGAGGCTCCTCGTTGTGAATCCCTTCATGCTTACACAAATCTTGCCTTGCACATCACACAAATCAATGTCGAGCTTCTGCACTTTTTGGGTAGCTGCATTGCCGTCACTGTATCGAACCAAAGCCCATACAGCAGCTGTAGAAGCACTGTAAATGTTCAATTGCTCCAAGGCAAAAGGCAAGGACGGCTGAAAGTCGGTCGTGCCCATCATGAAACCAAGCGATGCCTGTAATGCGGCGTCCATGATACTCGGATGGAGGACAAATTTTCCTGCTGTACCCGTAACAGAGGAAGGCAAGATCAGCTTCGCCAGCACTTGGTCTGACCCGACAAACAGCTTCTCAATTCCTTGGTGTGATGGTCCGTATTCCAGTCCTATCTCATTGAACGTTTCGTAACATTGGCTAAAGCTATAACTACTCTCTGTGCACTGTGCTTGAATGGCAGAAAGGTCGAGCGTTGGCGCTTCCATAGCTGATCGTAGTACTGCTCTTCCCTGGCTATGTACTACTAGATTCTCCTGAGCTTCCCTGGACTGACTGTAGATTTCAAAAGCGATTTCACCATTCTCTTCCGGGTATAGTCCTGTGTGTACCTGGATCGGTGCATCTTCCACGATAACCGGTTTCGCCCACACGATGTTTTTCAATTGAATCACTGACTGGTTATCCGATCGACACCTGCTGCCAAATCCACAGCCACTCGTGCCATCTCCAGATAAGCTACCCCAGGCAAGACCTTTTGTCCCTTCACGACATGATCGCTAAGGAAAAACTCCTGCCCTGTAAAAGTCGAGCTGTGCCGTTGTTCCGAAAGTGTCGACGTATTTTGATGCAGCATGGGATGCAGGGTAGTCAGCGCTCCTGCGGTGAAACTAGTTGCTTGTGAATCCATCTTTGGCAGCCAATAGCGCTCTCGTGCAAAAGGATAAGCAGGTAAGCTGATTCGGCGAGGCTTCGTATCCCCGTAGAGTTTGTTCCAGTCAAAAATCAGTCCTTGTACCCACATCTGCAAAATCTTTGCGTATTTCCCTTTTGCGATCCATGTATCGATTGCCTGTTGTAAATCTTCATCTGCGGCGAAAACATCCATCGTTTCTTTATTCCGCTTTACCTGACCCATGAACAGGTCTTGTCTATCATCCTCCTCTTCCAGATAACCCGTTAGCTTTGCTTCCAACTCGGAGATCGACTTGACGATCACAGCGAACCGTTCTTCCATCGCCTCACGTCCTACTTGGAGCGTGTAGGCAATGTCTGCCAGATCGTTGTCCGTCAGTACTTGCTCCTGAATAGCAGACAACAAACGCTGCACCTGCTCCCGCAGACGGTCTTTATTCTTCGCTGACAATACGATGACAGCTGGATTTTTTGCCGAGATGCTGAATGGTGGGCCGTGTTCCTCTTCGATGTATTCTTCCATGACGAGATGAGCATTTGCCCCTCCCGCCCCAAAGGAGGATATCCCCGCAATCCTTGCATATTCTCTCGTTACCCCATTGATTTCAATTACCGGTCGCTTCCATTCCGTCAGCTCTTGCTGCACGACAAATGGAGTCTCGCTGAAATCAATGTTCGGATTCAGTGTGCGGGAATGAAGGGACGGAACTAGCCTCTTGTATTTCATTTGCAGCAATATCTTGGTCAACCCTGCTATCCCTGCCGCACTCTCAGCATGCCCGATATTTGACTTGGACGAACCAATCGCGCAGAACTGATTCTCCTTGGTGAATTCCTGAAAGGTCTTTGTTAATCCGGCAATTTCAATCGGGTCCCCCAAGGAAGTCCCTGTACCGTGTGCCTCTATATAGCTGACTGTTCGCGGGTGAATTCCTGCTTCTTCAAAAGCCCGGCGAATCACTTTTGATTGAGAATGTGGATTGGGAACCGTGTAACCGTTTGTTTTTCCACCATGATTAATGGCGCTTCCTTTGATCACACCATAGATGTGGTCTCCATCAGCGATGGCTCTTGTCAGCGGTTTGAGCAATACCGCTCCGACACCTTCGCCAGGTACATATCCGTCGCCGCCCTCCCCAAAGCTTTCGCATCGTCCTTTGCTGGAAGCGAACTTGCCCTGCGACAAATACAGATATTTGTTTGGATGAATAGAAACATTCACACCACCTGCGATCGCAACCTCACATTCACCGCGTTGCAAGCTATGACACGCTAAATGAATTCCCGTCAACGAAGAAGAACACATCGTATCGACCGCCATGCTCGGACCGTGGAAATTGCAAAAATAGGAGACGCGGTTAGCAATGGAAGCTGGACTTCCCGCAATCGTAAGCGCTCTGCCCAACGCCTGTTCAGCGGACGCATAGAGCTGATATTCCTCGTACATAACTCCTACGTAAACCCCTACATTGCCTCCCAAACCATCGTGCTTGCCAAGAGCATCGCGCGTATACCCTGCATCCTCTATCGTTTCATAGACACACTGTAAAAATAACCGCTCCTGTGGGTCCATCAGCTCTGCTTCCCGTGGGGAAATATGGAAGAACAGCGGATCAAACTGATCGACTCCGTCTATGAAGCCGCCCCATTTGGAATACGACTTACCGGCCTTGTCCTTCGCTTCATCAAAGTACAGACTGTGATCCCAACGGTCTTTTGGGATTTCGGTAATACAATCCTTGCCGTCGCGCAGATTTTTCCAAAAGTCTTGTACATTCCAAGCTTGCGGATAGCGTCCAGAAATACCAATAATGGCAATGTCCAACGCTCCTTTTGCTCGTTGGGTTTCCATGCGCAGGGACGCGAATCGTTGAGACTTGCGTTTTTTGCTCCTGCGCTCTGTCTGTGCGATCCTCTCGTCCACAATCGTTGCTTCTGGCTCTTGCGTGAGGGAGACTTCCGCATTTTCCCCTATCCCCAGGATGCGCATCAGGATTTCACGGTAATTTTCAATGAAGTATCCCGTTAATTCTTTAATCGTTTGGTATTCAAAAAATAACGTTTTTGGCAACGAACCAAATCTCTTTTCCAACTCCTTGGTCATCTGTATAGCCACAATAGAATCGACACCGTATGTTTCCAGCGAGGCGTCTGCTTCCATTTTCGTTGCTGGCAATTTGATGACGGAGGAAAGCAGCTTTTTAAAATAATGGGTTGCCTGTTCCATTTGAGAGGAGGAACCCAAGGCCTTCTCCTCTTTGAGAGTAACGGAAGCTTTTGACGCTTCTACTCCTGATCCGGCAGATTCACCTGCGATCTTGCGCGTAGAAAAGCCCTTCATCCGCACACAGACATTGCCGTCCTCGTTACACATGTCGATATCAAATTTCTCCACTTTATCTCCAGCGCTACTGCCCTCACTATAACGAATGAGTGCCCACATGGAAGCGGAGCAAGCACCTACGATCTCCAATTCCTCAAGAGCAAAGGGAAGGATCAGCGCCAAGTCACTGGTTGCCATCATCAAGCCAAGCGACGCCTGTAGAGCTGCATCGAGCAGACTCGGATGCAGACCAAATTGTCCTTGGGTCTTCATCACGGAAGAAGGCAGAGACAGCTTCGCCAGCACCTGCCCCTGACCGATCAATATTTGCTCTATCCCACGATGGGCAAGCCCATAGTTGACTCCCATCTTTTTGAAAGTCTCATAGCATTGTTCCGCGCTGAGTGTGCTGAGGTTGCACTGTTCCCGCAAGGCGGTGAGATCGATAGGTAGAATATCTGGAATCGAACACAACACGGCACTTCCCTGACTGTGTACAATCTCCGCTCTTTGATCCTGGTCTTGTATGCTATCGCTGAAAATTTCAAAAACAATCTCACCATTCGCCTCAGGATACAATTCGATATGTGCCTGAACGGGCTCTGACCCAACAGCCAAAGGTTGAGTCCAGACCACATTTCTGAAACGAAGCCCTTCCTGTTCTTGCTCCGAACTCAAACCTCCCGTCGCCAGCTGTATCGCTGCCCGTGCCATCTCCAGATAAGCCGCACTTGGCAAGACACGTTGTCCCTTGATAACATGGTCACTCAGGAAAAACTCCTGTCCCGTAAACGTAGAGCTAAACCGCTGTTCCATGAAATCGGATGTATTTTGATGCAAGAAAGGGTGAATCGAGCCCACCCCTGCGCTACTACTAACAGACTTGGCTTCGATCCAATAAGATTCCTTGGCAAAAGGATACGTCGGCAAACTGATACGACTGGGTTGCTCTTCCTGATAAAGCTGATTCCAATTAATAGGTAAGCCCTTCACCCACAGGTCGAGAAGCTTGCTGTATTTACCGCGTTCCATCCATCTCGCAATCGTTTCTTCCCATTCATCATCGGACGTCAAAATATCCAGCATTTCCTGATTTCGGTTTACCTGACCACGATACAAATCATCAATATGCTCTTGCCCTTCTACATAAGCTGTTAGTTTTTGTTGCAGCTCCTTCACAGAGCCAGCAAGGACAGCAAGACGCTCTTCCATCGCTACACGTCCTACCTGAAGCGTGTACGCCATGTCGGCTAAGTTCGCATCAGATAAGGAGTGTTCTTGGATAAAAGCTAACAACTGCTGTGCATTCTCATACAGCCTCTCTGCATTCTTTGCTGACAAAACAAGAATGGCCGGGCTCTGCGGTGTGATTTTTATACTCGATTGCTGTTGCTCTTCCGGAATATATTCTTCAATAATCACATGGGCATTGCTTCCCCCCGCACCAAACGAGGAAATCCCTGCAATTCGTGGATATTCATTGATTGTGCCATTGATCTCAACGATCGGTCGTTTCCATTCCGCCAACTCTTGCTGAACCACAAACGGAGTCTTAGTAAAATCAATATTGGGATTGAGCGTGCTGGAATGTAAGGATGGCGCTAATTGTGCGTGCTTCAGCTGCAATAATATTTTCGTTACGCCTGCAATCCCTGCCGCACTTTCGCAATGTCCAATATTTGACTTTGCTGATCCCAATGCACAGAACTGCTTGTCCCGGGTGTCTTTTTCAAAGGCGCGAGTAAGTCCAGCAACCTCGATCGGGTCTCCCAGTTCCGTCCCTGTTCCGTGTGCTTCCAGATAACTAACCGTTCTTGCATGTACGTTGGCACGTTGTAAGGCATCTGCCACTAATTGCGCCTGTGCCTGCGGATTCGGAACGGTATAGCCATTCGTTTTCCCACCGGCGTTCATCATACTTCCTTTGATGACTCCGTAAATATGGTCACCGTCGGCTATCGCCTTATCCAAAGGCTTCAAGACGATAGCTCCCACACCCTCTCCATCCACAAAGCCATCCGCTTGATCGCCGAAGGACTTGCATTGATCCGTAGGAGAGAGCATCGTCAAAGCTGACAATTTCATATAGTGGACGGGATCGACAATGAGATTGACTCCCCCTGCGATTGCACACTCGCTTGTACCGCTATACAAGCTTTCCAAGGCGAAATGAATCGCTGTGAGAGAAGCAGAGCAAGCGGTATCTACTGCCACACTCGGACCTTGAAAGTTTAATAGATAAGAGAGTCGATTCGCGATCGACCAATAAGTGGATCCCGTCGGGTAATTGCCGTTCATCACGCCGACAAAAACGCCTACTTTTCTACTTTCACACAGAGTGGTAGGCGTATATCCAGCGTCCTCGATACTCGCATAGGCTTCTTGTAAAAATAACCGTTCCTGCGGGTCCATCTCCTCGGCTTCTTTTGGAGAGATTTGAAAAAATAAGGGATCAAATTTATCCATATCATCGATAAATCCGCCCCATTTTGAATACATAGATTCCTTTTTGCCTTTTTCTTCGTCAAAATAGTTCTTCCAATCCCAGCGATCCTCAGGGATTTCCGAAATGCAGTTTTTCCCCTCTTTTAAACGATTCCAGAATTCATCCACATTTTTCGCCTGCGGATAACGCCCGGAAAGACCGATGATCGCCACATCCCGCACCACAGATGAAGGCGAAATGGTTTCCTTGCTTTCTTGCTCTCGAACGGATAAAAAGCGTCTCGCTTTTCTCACAGGAAGATCGGTGTATTCCGTTGAAGCAGCGACGGTCATTTCCTCATTCTCTATCTCGCTCTGATATGTTTCGTCAACTGCTTCTTGTGCTTCTAATCCTATTACCTTGATTAACACTTCCTTTTGCGTCTCTATGAGATACTCTACCAAGGCATCAATCGTTTGATACTCGAAAAATATCGTACTGCTCATATTCGCAAAATCTTTGCGAAGAGAATTGGTCAACTGCACAACCAGAATCGAATCAATCCCATATTGCTCTAATGGGGCTGATGATTGAATCTGTTGCGTCGGTATTCTAAGTGTTTCGCCAATTAGCCTTTTGATATAAGCCGTACTTTTTTCGCGAAGCAATTCCTCAGTGACTCTGCCTGATTTTTTCACTGGTGATGTGCGTACAGGCACTTGTTTTTTGAGTGGCTTCTCCTTCATCTTTGCAGTTTGCTTTTTTACAGTCGGATAGGCAACTGCAACTGCCGACTGCTTCGGTTGGCTGTTGCGACGAATAACCCCATCGCTTTCTGCAACAATAATCTGTTGGCATAATTCCAACTGCTCTTCTGCTGGCAAGAAAACCGATCGGTATCCTACCTTCTTCAACATCTTTTGCCATGTTTCAACCGTTAACAAAGGGCATCCAGGAATACGCCATTCTGGATCATCATAGCGCCACCAACCATCCAGCAGCCCAAACGTCAAGTGAGCAAACAAGGTGTTGCTCGTTAACTCATTCAGAATCAGCAAGCCATTTTTCTGTAAAGCTGTTTTCGCATGGAGCAAGGTTTGGCTAATATTTTTTGTCGCATGCAATACGTTTGTGGCAATCACCAGATCATAAGTGTCCGTAGGAATTCCCTGATCCTCAACAGGCTTTTCCACGTTAAAAATCCGATATGTGAGATATGGGTTTTCTGCTCCGTACTCTTTTTCGGCATGTAGTAAAAAGGCTTGCGAAACATCGGTATAACAATATTCCTCGATTTGCTTCTGAAATGGTTTCAGCCTTGGCAGTACGATCGCACTGGTTCCACCTGTACCCGCCCCGATTTCCAAAATTCGAATCCGTGCAGAAGCATCTTGCTCCGTACGCTGCTTCACATAAGTGACAATCGTATTGGCGAGCACTTCGTTAAAGTAGTCCGCAACCTCGTTGTGTTTATAAATCCCTTCCACCAACTCCATCGAGGAATTAGGGAACATGATCTCTGTAGCTGGAATCTTTCCTAGTAAAATCTCTGGCAGTACACGCATGGTTGCCTCTACCAGAATCGCCTGAGCTTTACTATTCGGGTCGTTGAGCCATGCTGTTTTTTCTTCCTCCCATTTTTCCCATGCTGTATCGAGATTGATAGGCGTGGTATCGTTTGCGATGATTGACTCTCCATCGTACACAAGATAATGGTTTTGCACGAGAACGGCTATGCTTTCTTCCAGCCATTTGCCATACCTATCATGCAATTTGGCTTTGAGTTCTGCTATTGTCTGTTTTTTTACAGTGAACATCCCGATTGACTGTAATTGACCATAGAGTAGTTCACTGAGAAGCTTATCCATTGTATTCATTTATAAGCCTCCATTTCAGATTGTCTGCGCTGAGACGAAAACTCTAGTTTGGGCATATCCTTCTTGACACTTTCGATGTGGGATTCCAGTTTTTCTGGATAGATGTGGATCGATTTATCCGGATTTATCGTAAGCATGGCCTGTGATTTCGTTGTTTTCACCAACGCGACTTGATTCATCGGTCCAGCAAGCAGGTTTTCCAAGGCCATCATCGCTTCGCTAGGTTCAATGGAGCCTAACCCTGCCTGTGCCATCCTCTCCTGATAATCCTTGGTGGCAACAATGCCTACGTTCGCCCAGTATCCCCAATTCATCACCTTCACTGCACTGAGGCTATGCAATGAAAGCTGGTGCGCGAATATATCTTTAAACGTACAACCTGACGCATAATTGCTTTGCCCAGGCGACTTGGTAAATGAGTTGATCGATGAGAAGAACATGACAAAATCCAACGGCTCCCGATCAAATACTTGCGCAATCCGCACGCTTACATCTACCTTTGCCGAAAGTCCGGCACGGAAGCGCTCTTCGTCCATATTCGCGAGGCTTTTATCTAGCAGGACAATCGCGGAATGAATGACTCCGTTCACTTGTTTGTATCGCTTTTTGATCTCTTCATAGGCAAAATACAAGGACTTGCGATTCGTCGCATCCGCCGCAATATAGACAGGTGCAGGTCCGAGCTTGGCAAGTCGATCCACTTTGGCTTGGATTTCTGCATTCTTTTCTCGGCGCCCAATCCAGATGATTTGCGCTTGATACGTGCTGATCATGTATTCGCTCCAGACTTCGCCAATACCGCCAGCACCTCCAATCACAACATAGACTCCCCCCTGCCTGTAGGAAGCCTGTTCCCATTGCGGTTGGCGTAATGGAATTAATTCCTGACGATACCAATTCCCTCCGCGATAAACCGTTGCATTCCCCTCAGCATCTGGCAAAAGGGTGAAAACCTCTTCCATTGGCCAAGCACGATCAGCTTCCAGATCAACAAGGCGGATACGCCAGTTTGTGTATTCTTTTGCCATCGATCCGACTAATCCGAAAAGACTGGCATGGATAGGGTTGACCACATCGTTTTGATGAATCGGTTGGGTCTGGAAGGTTACGAGACTCCATCCTAGCTCCCTTGTATCGTAGCCTAGCTTGAGCAGGGCTTTTAACAAGCGAAACATATGAAATACACCGCGCTCCTGCTCGATGATGAGTGCCTCTTCTGCTAGGTATTCCAAATCAATCCACGGCGCAATCCAGATGATATGATCAATCGAACCAATCTGCTCCAGCTTCACCGCTATTTCATCCATACTTTCTGCGGGCGTAATCTCCATAACAGCTGCCCGAGGATAGCGTTGTTGAACAAGGCTTCGGTTCTCGTCATCTGCACAAACAATCAGAATCTGATCGCTTGCAAGTGGCGTTTCCGAACCACGGTCCATCGCAACCTCTTCCCATACAGGACTGAGCAGCATCGTTCCAATCAGCGATTCGTTAGAGGCCTCAACTGGTGCTTTCGTAGCTGTCCGATCTGTTTGGATGTCCCTTTCCAGTACCCGAGATGTGAATCCCTTCATTCGTACACAAATCGTTCCTGTGTCGTCACATAGATCGATATCGTATTTTTCTACCTTATCCCCCGCTTGGCTCCCGTCGCTGTAGCGCACGTATGCCCACATCTCAGAAGTGCACGGGCTGATAATTTCAATCTCCTCCAGAGCAAAAGGCATCACTGGCTTTCGCTTTGCCATACGATCCGCCGACATTACGCGGCGGGAAGAGAGCGTCAATTCCACAGAGGCCTGCAATGCTGAATCCATCAAGCTAGGATGCAAGACAAACTGATCCTTTGAGCCGGTGACCGACAACGGTAAAATCAGCTTTGCCAAGACTTGTCCAGGCCCGACATATACCTTGTCGATTCCTTTATGTCCGAATCCATAATCAATCTGAATCGCTCTGAAGAACTCATAGAATTCCTCGGATGAAATCACATGCTCGTTGCACTGCTCTTGCAAAACGGGCAAATCAAGCATTTGCAATTCCGAAAGCGGACTAAGCACAGCATTTCCTTGACTGTGTACCACGATCTCAGCATCATTGCCATCTGCCTCGCTATAGATTTGGTAGGAGACCTCACCATCTTCTTCGAGAACGAGACCCGTATGTACCTGAACAGGCTGATCGTCTACAACGATCGGACGAGCCCATACGACATTTTGTAGTTTCATCACCGTATCCCCGTGGACTCTCTCTCCTACAGCGTGCTCCATCGCGGTTCTTGCCATCTCAAGATAGGCAACTCCCGGTAACACCCGCTGCCCTTTGACTACGTGATCCGCCAAGAAAAACTCTTCTCCCGTAAAGGTGGAGCTAAACCGTTGCTCGGAGAAAGTGGAAGTGTTCTGATGGAGCATGGGATGGATCACGGACGCTGTGTTGTTTTTTACTGCAACCCTTGCATTTGCTATTGTTTCACTCTCAAGTACCCAATGACGTTCCTTGGCAAAAGGATACGTGGGAAGTGAAATACGAGAATACAGATCGTTTGCAAACAGCTTGTCATATTCCAATCCATATCCCTGCACAAACAATTCCGCGATCACAGACAACTGTTCCAAATATTCGCCCACCTGACTCGTCACATGCAAATTCTCGATGCTTTGATTTCCGTAACGTTTCAATGCGGTTTGTTCGCGATGGTCTTTTTCATTTAACTCGGAAACAAAAGCCTGAGATGCCTTTCCTGTTTCCAGCCACTTTTTCAAAAGCTGGACAAGCTCGGCTGTATGCTGAACGATGCAAGAGAATCGGTGATGGAAATGCTTTCTGCCTACTAACAACGTATAGCTGATATTTCCACAATCCGTCTCCGGTGCTTTTTCACAAAACGAAAGCAATTGGGCAACCTGCTGGCGTAGCTGTTCAAAAGTGCGCGCCGACAACACCATCAAATAGCCCGGCTTTTTCGCATGATTCCGCTCTACCTGAGGCGCCTCTTCGATTACCATATGCGCATTTGTACCACTGGCTCCAAAGGAACTGATCGCCGCACAACGTTTGGCTTGCGGCTCCACTGACCATTCCTTCAGGCTTGTATTGACATAAAACGGGCTGTCTGCAAACTTAATGTTGGCGTTCCCTTCTTCAAAATGCAGGGATGGCGCTATTTGTTTGTGTTTCAATGACAAAAGGATTTTGATGACACCTGCAACGCCTGCTGCGATTTGGGTATGACCAATATTCGTCTTGATCGATCCAATCGCACAATATTCTTTTTTATCCGTATATGCCCGAAAAGCGCGAGTGAGCGCTTGATACTCAATCGGATCTCCCAGCTTGGTTCCTGTTCCATGAGCCTCGACCATCGTAATTTGCTCAGGATGGATGTCGAATGTATTGTAAACATTGCGTTCCAAACGCTCCTGAGATTTCGCACTCGGTGCAGTAATCCCATTCGTCGTCCCATCCTGATTGATTCCCGAGCCACGAATGACACCGTAAATATGGTCACCGCAAGCGACCGCTTCCGAGAGACGTTTCAGTACAACGACACCAGCGCCTTCCCCCGTCGCAAAGCCATCTGCACGCTCATCAAACGTATGGCAGCGCCCTGTCGGTGACAGCATACCTGCTCGCTTGGCAGACAAATAAAATCCCGGCGTAGATTGAATGAAGACACCACCTGCCAATGCCATGTCAACCTCACCTGTACGCAAAGCTTGGCACGCCATATGAATCGCCACCAAGGAACTGGAGCACGCAGTATCAATCGTGACGGCAGGTCCCTGCAAGTCCAAATGATAAGCAACCCGAGCAGGCACAATGGACTCCATATTGCCCCAAAAGGCTTGGGCAGGAGGATTCTCTCCCACGAGACGATCGTAATCACCTTTGGCACATCCTGCGTAGACGCCGCATTGGATTCCTTGCACGCCTTGACCTGCATAGCCAGCATCCTCCAACGCCTTCCAAGACTCCTCCAAAAAGAAGCGTTGCTGCGGGTCCATATAGTCAGCTTCCAGACCAGAGATGTTGAAAAAAAGCGGATCAAACAAGTCAATATTTTCTACAAGCCCGCCGTATTGATAGCCTTCTGCCTCGTCTAATCCGTACGCTGATAAATCCCAACGAGTCACTTTCGCAAGTAAATCCGAACCGTTCACCAAGTGATCCCATAAGTCATCAGCGTTGCCAGATGAAGCAAACGTACCGCTCATTCCAATAATCGCAATGGGTTCAGTGAGGAACGAAGCTTTTTCTGACACGCTCCCTTTTTCCTCTAAAGGCATACGAGCTGCTTGAATGAATGGCTCGGGCTGAATAGCAGAGACGGAGTCATCCCTCTGCTCGGATAGATTGACTTTCTGCCCCAGCGCATGAGCAATGACCTCTTTGTACTCAGACAAAATATAGCTGGCAAGTTGATTGACTGTACTGTAATCAAAAAGAATCGTCGTCTCTATTTCAATCATCAAGGCTTGATTGATCTCTTGAACCAATCGAACGCCAAGGATGGAATCCAATCCATAATCTCTGAAAGCGTCATCCACATCGATCGAATCGACATCGACTTCCAATGCGGTGACCAGCTCTTCCATAATCATATCCTTCACATAATCCATCACCGTCTGCTCGGTCACCACAGACTGGCTTGGAATGCTTTGGGATGCTGGCTGCGAAGAGACTTTCCCTTCTGCTTTTTCCTGATGGACAGTCTCTCGCGCGATAGGTGAAACAGTCGTACCGATGCGAATATCAGGGTGAAGGACGCCATCACTTTTTCCAAGGACAATCTGTTGTCCCAGATCATGAGCTTTCCGCGCTGGAAAAGAGATCGCGTGAAATCCTTCCTTTTCCAGTACTGTTTGCCAGCATGTCGGAGTTAAGGCAGGAGAGCCAGGAATACGTACATCCGTATCCTCAGACAGCCACCAACCCTCCAAAAGACCAAAAGTCAGATGAAGGAACAAGGAATTACTACTAATCTCATTCAAAAGAACCAAACCGTTTTCTCGTAAAACAGCTTTGGTATGGCGCAGGGTTTTACGAATATCTTTGGTGGCATGCAACACATTAGCCGCAATCACCAGATCGTAATAGCCCTCTCGAACACCTTGCTCAGCAAAAGGCGCTTCCACATTAAAAATTTGATAGGTCAGATACGGAACGTGCGGTCCATATTCCTTTTGCGCGAACATCAAAAATGCTTTGGAGATGTCGGTATAGCAATATTCTTCAATAACCTGCTGATAAGGCTTCAGCTTTTCAAAGACAAACGTGCTCGTTCCGCCTGTCCCCGCACCAATCTCTATGATGCGAATTTTTGCAGAAGGATCTTTTTTCAAGCGTTCTTCCACATAGGTCGCAACTGTCTCCGCTAGCACTTCATTGTAGTGATCTGCCACCGGGTTATTTTTATAAATATGTTGTACCAATTCCATAGAAGAGCCTGGAAACATGACATCCGTAGCAAGTCGCTTGCCTGTTACAATGTGCGGCAGAGATTTCATCGTTGCTTCCAGCAATCTGATCCGCACTTCCAGATTGGCATCTTCTCGCCATGCCACCTTACGTCGATCCCATTCTTCCCATACAGCTTCTACCTCGATCAAAGTCGGATCAACCACCATGCATTGCTCTCCATCAAAGCCATCGAGGTAGCCATGACGTGTTAACATCGCTATACTTTCTTCCACCCATTTTTCATAACGGTGATGGATGCCTGTTTTTGCCTTGAGGTCGGCGACATTCACACTCTTGTTCGTAAACCAACCGATGGATTGCATTTGCCCCCATAACAGTTTGCAGAGAAGCTCGTCCATCTCCTTCCACAATTCAGGGTGGGTATTGGGCAAGCGATCTTGTCTCGCGGTTTTGGGCAGCCAATAGCGTTCCCCTCTAAATGGATAGGCTGGCAGAGGCACCCGGGTGTATTTTCCGTTTTTATAAAAGGAACTCCAATCCAGCTTGTATCCTTTTACGAATAAATCGGCAAGCGTGGTGAACGAGCTGTTCTCTGCTACTTCTGCCATTACTTTTTCTCCGAATTCTTTCAAGCTCTTTTCTAGCCGCACAGAATCCGTTTCATCATGGACAAAATAGTCAGCAGTTGTTCCCGTTTCTTTTACTTCCGCGATTTTTTGCCGCAATTCATCTACGTCCTTGGCAATAAACACGCAACGGTGCGAAAAATGACTTCTTCCGGTGAACAAGGTAAAGGAAATATCTTGTTCGTGAAAGCGTCCCGCTTCTCTTGCTAACCATTGGGACATTTCATCCATTTTTTGCGTGAGAGCTGACTCGCTCTTGGCTGAAAATGGGAACAAGTAATAAGCTCCTGCTTGCTGATTGCTTGAGTGAGGGTGTACCGTCGGTGCTTCTTCCAGAATCAGATGACAATTGGTTCCGTTCGATCCTAAAGCGCTCACTCCTGCTCTTCGCGGAGTCGCTTCACTGGTATTCCATTCGATGAGCTCAGTATTGATGAAAAAGGGACTTCCGCTCAATTTGATATGCTTATTGACTTCCTTGACGCTGATCGTCGGAGCGATCTTCTTATATTTCATCGCCATGACCACTTTAAACAGACTTGCCAGTCCCGATGCCATCGTGGTATGACCGATGTTCGGCTTATGTGAGCCAATCGCGCAAAATTGTTCTTTATCGGTAAACGTACGAAATGCTTCCATCAATGCCTTCACTTCAATAGGGTCACCCAGTTGCGTTCCTGTCCCATGCGTTTCGATATAACTGATCGTCTCCGGGTCAACCCCTGCATTTTCATAGGCATCCACAATCAATTCTTTTTGGGCAAGCATGCTCGGTGCGGTAATACCGTTTGACTTTCCAGTCTGATTTACAGTCGAGCCTTTGATGATCGCATAAATATGATCGCCATCTTCCATTGCTTTCGCAACTGGCTTCAGTACAACCGCTCCCACTCCTTCTCCAAACACCATTCCATTCGCATGATCGTCAAAGGTGTTGCATGTCCCATCGGGTGAGATCACGCCCATTTTGGAGGACATCACAAAAAATTCAGGGGAGCTGTGAATCGCCACTCCGCCTGCAAGAGCCATTTCGGTTTCTCCTCTGCGAAGACTGTCGCAGGCTAAATGAATGGCTACCAAGGCAGAGGAACACGCTGTATCAACAGCAAGACTCGGTCCCTTGAGATTTAAAAAATAGGAGAGTCTTGCCCCTAACATCGACATTTCATTGCCTAGCATCGTTTGGGAAGAGACACCTTCGGCCAACACGGATTTCTCTTTGTAGTCTGAAGAACGTCCCCCGACAAACACGCCTACTTTTCTCCCGGATAACTGTTCCACCGAGTATCCGCTATCTTCAAAGGCTTTATAGGATTCTTGCAGGAACAACCGTTGTTGAGGGTCCATACTTTTTGCTTCGTCAGGCGAAATATTGAAAAAGGCTGCATCAAATTGATCAATGTCCTTGAGAAGCCCGCCGTAATATTGATCTGCTTCCCAACCACTGCGCGATATTTCCTCGATACAACTGTCGCCAGACGCAAGATGCTCCCAGAACTCTTCCACTGAATCCGAGCCAGCAAATCTGCCTGCAATTCCGATGATCGCGATATCCGAGTGGCGAATTTCATTTGCTAAAACAGTAGGCAAGAATTCGCTGTCCTCTGCTGCCACCTCTGTTGCAAATTGCAGAGAGATATACTCAGCCAGCTCACCCACCTCTGTATAATCAAAAATAACTTCTACGCCAAGATGAATCCCCAAGTCGGCATTGATTGCTTCTATTAATTCGACCGCTAGCACAGAATGAATGCCCAATTCTATGAAACTTTTATCGAAATTCAGGGTTTCCACAGGAGTATCTAACAGTTGAGCCATGATTTTACCTATCTTGCTCGCAATCATGGATGAACCGTTATCGGCCTGGGTACAATCTGTTGTTGGAGCGATTTCTTGTAGCGTTTCATTCGCACTTGCTGGCTGATATTTTCGAAAATGTGCGTGGCTAGTTGTTTCGTATTCTCATGATCAAAAACGACCTCAATCCCTAAGTCAATACCTAGCTTCCTATTAATCATCTCTACCATTTCTACAGACAATACCGAGCTGATACCTAATTCCACAAAGCTTTTATCGAAATCCAAGGGATTCGTCGTATCTTTTAATAAGTCGGTCATTACTTCTTTCACTATGGTTTCCATATCATGAAATGAATGAAAAAGTACCTTCATACTCGACTCCCCCCTTTCTTCTACACCGATTTCTCACCAACAGCCATGTATAGCTGTCTGAGAATAGAATGACCTTCCGTATTCAGCATGTTTCGCCATGCCACAGATAGCTTGCCCAACGCCTTGCTGGATAAATAACCGTCACGCACCAACTGCACAGGAATGCCTACACCTTCCGACTTGAGAAACATTTCGTACCCGAGGAGCTCACTGTGAGCGCAAATGACTTCGAAATCTATTTTTCCAAGTCCGCCTTGCTTGAGGACCGTCGGCAGTTCACGACCGATTTTCGGGTTGCCGCCTTCCGCATAGCGTGCCGCACAGTAGGCATCATAAAGCTCTCGCAATTCGGGTACATGTGGGGTGGTCATGATGTGCATCTCGAAGTCATTGTCGATAAATACCGCTTTGCCACCTGGCTTTAACAACCTCGCTACTTCACGAACCGCACCGACTGGGTCGGGTAAATGTTCCAATACGAGTCGAGTAATGGCAAAATCATAGGAATCACTAGGTAAGCCAGTTTCCATAATCGATCCCGCGACTATCTCAAATCGATCAGATTGCTTTTGTGTCAAATAGTTTCTTGAATAATCAACGAGAAGCGGATCAAGCTCCAATCCCGTCACTCTGCAATTAGAAAACTCCTGCATGACCTTTTCCAATACGAAACCTGGCCCAGAGCCTAGCTCTATGACCGACATCCCATCTGTCAGACCAAACTCGATATAATGCTTCAGCTCTTTATCCCAAAACAACTCCACCTGTGATTTCAAACGTTCTATTTCTACCTCAACATTCGTGGCAATGTTTGCGATTTGATAAGAACCTTCCATGTTATTCCCTACCTCCGCCATTCAGATATAGATTCGTTTAAAAAATCCAAAATGTGGCCAGCAACGTCTTCCCATTCAGGATCAAGCATCATATCATGACTGATATTTTGGAACAGAACGGGTTCGATTCCGTATGTTTTGCCAATTCGGCGCGTTGTTTTCTCAGAAATCATCCGATCCTGCTTGGAGCCGAGAACCAGTATCGGAGTTTTCGCACTGACTGTTTTTGGAACAATTTTTCCATTCATCTCGGTTCTTGCTTTCAGTGATTCAGGCTGCAAGAGCTTCACCCACTCGTCCTTTTTTTCAATCGGCAGCTCCTTGGAAAAAAAGACATTGGCGAGCAATGAGGCATCTCTTTTTTCGTTATATGTAAATAATCGCATAGCTTCTTTAAAATTCTTGAACATCAACCGGAATAAGTCACCCATTCCGCCATGCGGAGGAATCGAGGCAACCAGAACGGTACCTGAGATGATATCTGGATGCTGGTGCAAGATCTTCTGCACAATTCCACCACCCATGGAGTGTCCGACCAGCACTGGCTTGCTTTTTAGACGCCCGATCACTTCAAGAACATCATCCGTGTAATCCTGTAGTGTGTAGGTATGTAGATTTTCATAGCCGTCACTTTCACCGTGTCCACGAAGACTCAGCGCATAGGAAGAAAAGCCTTTGTCAGCAAAAAAAGGAAGGAAGTTTTTTTCCCAACACCATGCTCCGTGACATGCTCCATGCACAAAAAGAAGAGACGCTTCGCTAGAAACGCCTTCAGGATGGTATTCTACTAGTTCCAAGTTCATTTTCGCCGTTCCTTTCTTATTTGAGAGTCATTGCTTCTTTACTTGCTTGAACCTGTTAAGGCGTGAATACGCTGATTCAAAAGGTTAGCTGTCTCTTTAATCATCATTTCACCGATTTGATCAACATGACGGTCTCTCCAGTTTTCAACAGCCGTTCCCTTCACCCATTGATTAAAAGAACCTAACGCTGGACCGCAGTAAATCTGATAATCCACTTTATAGCTTTCGGCTCCATCCAAAGCCCAGTCAAAACAGCGGTTAAAATACCATTTGAAAAGTAACGCCATCTTGTACTTAGGTGTTCGTTCCGCTCTTTTCAGTTCCTGAGGTGGGCAAGTCGTTTTCATCTGTTCATACACCTCTTCAAAGCTACGTTTAAAATACTTTTCCTGGAGCTGCTTCTTGGTTTTCTCATCGATTTCATCAAGCGAGTTGTATTGACGATAGAGGTCGTGCAATTTGTTCGCTCTCGCTGGAAAGAATAATCCTTTTTTCAACACTTGAATTTTGGCTCCCATTTCAAACATTTCACCGGCAGGAGCATACTCTGTGTCTTGAACATTGGCCAACTGCAACGAATCCTTCACCGACTCGCTGGTTGCCGCTTCCACTGTGCACTGGTTAATCGAGCCTGTAACAATATAATCTGCCCCAAGCATGAAAGCGACCGCTGCAGCCTCAGGAGTTCCAATCCCTCCCGCAGCCCCGATTCTGATCGGCCTCCGGTATCCATACTTGTGCATCATGTTATCTCGTAGCCTGATCATCGCTGGCATCAAAGCAGAAGCTACACCGTGATCGGTATTTCCGCCCGAATCGGCCTCTACCGTTAACTCGTCCGCCATCGGAACTTCTCGTAACAGACTCGCTTCTTCCGTCGTAAGCTTATGTTCTTGCACCAATTTTTCTATGAGGTACTCAGGTGCGGGACTTAAAAAGGCTTCCGCTACCTCAGGCTGTGATACCTTGGCAAAAATTTTGTTTGCCGCCTCCACTTGCCCGTTCATCCCCCGCTTTAATCCCTTGGCCCGATAGATGATCAACGCAGGGGTAATCGCCATAAACGCAGATGCTTCAATCACCCTCACTTGATTGGCAAGATACAGCTCGACGATTTTTTCTTCCATGGACGTGTCGCTTGGATGATGGAACAAATTCATACCATACGGCTCGCCATGCTGTAGTTCACGTTGAATCTGTTGGATGGCACGCTCGATTCTATCCAGCTGTAAGCCACCGCTTCCGAAAAAGCCCATCATCCCGGCTTTCCCCATTTTAATGACCAGCTTTTCTGATGAGATTCCCTTGTACATCGCTCCTGCCAGGTAGGGATATTTCAGATTGTAGTCCTGTTTAAATTGCTGATTTCCCAGCGAAAAAGCGGTAATCCCTTTTGGTTGCTCCATGTTTTCTTTCTCTGCTTCCTCTTCTATGATCAGCGGTTCTGCTTCATTTCGGATCGTAGTAACTAATTTGGTCAACACAGTACCAGGGCCAACCTCTTCTATTTCGTTTTCTCCCAAGGCTAGGAGATATCGAATGGTGTCATTCCATTTCACTGGGTGTGTAATTTGTTCCACCAAATTTCGTTTTACATCGCTCTGTTTATAGGGTCTTGCGTGAACATTAGAAATCACTGGAATGGTCATACTGGAATACGCAAACTGATTCAAATAGTCCTCAAAGCTCTGCTTCGCATCACTCATGTAACGGGAATGGAATGCTCCGCTCACCTTTAGCGGTATGTATACTTTTACGCCCGCTTCCTGAAAAACAGGGTTAGCACGCTCTATATCTTCTTTCCGACCTGCAATCACAAATTGGGAGGGAGAATTGTGATTGGCAATATCGATGCTGGTCAATTTATTCTCATGTAATACGCGTTCTACTTGCTCCAGAGTAAACCCGATCACAGCCGCCATGCCTCCACCGACTGCTAGACTCATCAACTCGCCTCTTTTTTTCACCAAATGCAGCCCTGTCTCAAAGTCAAACACCCCTGATGCAAAAAGTGCGTTGTACTCACCCAAGCTGTGCCCCGCCACATAATCTGGTTTTTTCCCGGTTTCCTGTACCCTTTTAAGATAGCTAAGCGCATTTACCACGTACAAAGCAGGCTGGGTAAACTGGGTTTTACTTAACTCTTTGTCTGGATCATGCAGACAAAGCTCTTTGATGGAATAACCTAATATCTGATCAGCTTTGGCCGTTATTTCTGGAAACTCATCAAACAGAGAGCCCCCCATTCCTTTTATTTGGGAGCCCTGCCCTGGGAAAACATATGTGGTCATTTTTCTGTCTTCCTTTCTGTTTGTATGCAAACTTTTAGTTGAGAACAGTTGCTTGATGCGCTCTACATTTTCGCCATCCTTTTTAAAAGGAGTGATAATCGAGTAGCATTCTGATTGTGAATCTTGCCTCAGATTTCGCTTTGTAAAATTACTCAAATTTCCTGCTGGTCCCAAATCCAAATAGATGTAGCTTTGCTGTTTCTCCAGCTCTTGAACAGCTTTTGGAAGCTGCATTGGTTTTCTTACCACTTGCCAAAAGTAGTCAGCTGGCAGTTCCTTCATGATTTCACCGTGAACACACGAAACAAAGGGAATCTGGGGAATTCCAAACGATTTATGTTTCAATACCTCCCGATAATGTGGTTCAGCTGGATCGATGTAAGCTGAGTGAAAAGCATACGATACGGGTAGTCGTTGACAAATAATCCCCTTGCCTTTGATATAATCCTCCATTCGTTGTAGCTGATGACTGCTCCCGGCAATGACAAAATGCGAATGAAAATTCACCGCTACCAATTCACTATTTCGATGCAAGAGCGGGTCTTCATCATACAAATCGGGATTGTGGAGAATCGCAAGCATACTCCCTTTCTGACAATACGTTTCGTAAAGGGTGGCTTGTTCAACCACAAGTTGTAGCAATTCTTCCACAGGCATGATCCCAGACACAGCAGCCGCCGCAAACTCCCCCAAACTGCTCCCCAGACAATAGTCAGGCTTAATTCCGCTTTCCATGAGATCCTGGGCCAGAGCGTATTCCACCATAAAAATGGCGGGATGCGTAAAAAGGGTGCGATCGAATATATTGTCTCGACGCTTCGTGTCATCATATAATTGGGCAAGGATAGACTCCCCGATCAGGGAATGTACCTTTTCATCTAACCTAAGCATCCATTTGCGAAATACTGGATTCTGATCAAAAAGGTCTCTCCCCATCTGATAGTACTGAGACCCCTGTCCAGAAAACATAAACACAACAGGCTTTTCCATGTATGATGCACCCCTTGTTTTTAAAAAGGTTTTTATAAAGAAAACTCCCCACAGCCTGGTCAATTGACCGCCTGTGGGGAATTCATAAGCGATTTGTCATGGATTGTTCTATCTCCTGAAGTACATCCTTTATGATAGCAACACTCCACTCTGTCTTTTTCGGGTAGGTGATCGAACACACATAGTCACCAAGGATAAAGGATGCTGTACGGTATTGAGGGAAGTTTTCAAAAAGACTATAAACAACCCCATCCCTTGCCTCCACTTGGCTTATTTCATAGATATGAAAAGAAGTGGTTAAGCCTGTTTTTAGAATTTTGGATAACGCTTCCTTGACTGTCCAGAAAAGAGTGAGAGTCGCTTCATAGGAATAAGGCAAGCATGACAACAAGCTGTTCTCTTTCAAAGTCATTTGCGTCTCCAGCACTTTATTTCTATCACCGCTAATTCTCTCTATATCAATCCCCATCGGTAGTTCTTCCGAAAAAGCAATGGCGGCTGCAAGGTCGTCACAATGGGTGATACTCACCTGGACATTGGTTGTATTCGGTAAGCTCACGACAGGGTGATGAAAAATGCCCTGTTCAATACATATTCGCTCTAAGCTTTCTTCTCCAACCAAAAACGAAACGGCTCTTTTGGCGACATATCTCCCTGTCAGGTAGCTTTTTACTCTCCGCTCAAACTCTAGATGAAAATAGTACTCGAATTCTGTTGGGTGCAGAAATTTTACTATTTTTAAAAAATCAGCTGGAACAGAAAAATGGCCCATGCACAAACTGGCACGAAACTCTCTATCCATACCTTTTATAACGAATTCTTTCGTAAAGATCTGTGGAAATACATGCAATTCAATCTCCGCCTTCTCTCGTTCTACTACTATGCCAAAGGGCAGAGCTTCCCCGGTTCGTGGGTAAATAATTATACACACTACCGTTTCTCCGTATGACCTCCCTACGTTCCTTTAACGTGCCGAAACATCGGTTAAATTCCCCAAGGGATTTTACTTTCGATAAGAAACTTCCAAAGATCGTTATCCATTTTTATCCAACAATACCATAATACTACATTTATTGCATAATAAGAAAGTATTGGATATATTTAGTATACTACCACAATTTTCAAAAAGATATCTACTACATCATTCCTATTTTTGGGGGCTACAAAACTCATAGAAACAGCGATCAAGATACTTACGAATACACTTCAAAATGAAAGGATGACTCACCTTGAAATGGTATGCCATCTTTGTAGAATCAGGTAAAGAAGAAGTCGTTCAAAAGTACCTCAAACTCAATTTTAATGAGCAGTCTTTAATGTCCTTTGTACCGAAGAGATTGGTTCCTGAGAAAAAGTCAGGCATTGTGTATAAAGTCGTGAAGAATATTTTTCCTGGATATGTACTTATTAAGACTGAAATGACTAACGATATGTTCCATAAAATCAAAAAAATTCCTGGGAGTTTACGTTTGGTCAATAACGGTAGTTACTATTCGCAGGATGAGGGCGCTTATTATTCGAGCATTGACGAAAAAGAAATCACCCCGATACTCCAACTCATGGGAAACGGTGAGGTTGTCGATTATTCAAAAGTCTATCTGGAGAATTCAAAAGTAATCGTAGAGTCTGGTCCCCTAAAAGGACTGGAAGGCATTATCAAAAAAGTGGATAGGCACAAAAATAGGGCGAAAATATTTTTAACCTTCATGGGAGTAGAGAAAACAATTGATGTGGGGATTGAAATCCTTTCAAAACCTTTGTAAATGGAGAACGTTGCGTACGCCTCCCCTTTATTTTTGCTTCATACAAGCACGCATTCCATCGTAAAAACATAGGCTCATGGTAAGCGTCATTCGAGTAGGGTTCCCCTGCTTTCATTTGGGAGAGACAGACAAGAATTCCGATGTAAGACCTTTCAAAAATGTTAAATCTTATTCTTGTTTGGAAAGGAATTTGTATGCATGGTTTTTTCGGACGAAAACAACATGTTTACTAGTCAAGCTGCCATTTTCCTTGCAGCCATGAGCTATCAGACCTATCCATTATATTTTGAAGGGAAGCTTACCTTACCCAAAGGTTTTCAACTGCGATACACAATACAGGCTTTCGCAAATGTAGAGAATCCAACAGAACATGTATATGGTTTTGTGGCAGAATCAAAAGATGAAATCATCATTGCCTTTAGAGGGTACGCAGCATATCCGGCAGACCTTTTGGCAGCCTATGACATCCTACAAGTCCCCTATCCTTTTGTTACAGATGCAGGGAAAACCTCACGTGGATTTACATGCCTATATCAATCAACACGGGATCGGTTCATTAGAAAAATCAATCAGTTTCCTTCATCAAAAAAGCTATTTATAACTGGCCACAACTACGGCGGCGCGCTAGCTGTACTGGCAGCTTTAGATATTGCGGTAAACACGAAGTTTAGGCAACCAATCGTTTATACCTATGGCAACCCACGTATTGGTGACCCCCACTTCGCTTCACGCTTCAATAAAGTCGTTGCAAATAGTCTACGCATTGTAAATGTCCACGACTCTTTTCCTACATTCCCCGATCAAAAGTATCCGCCTCCTTTTACCCAGGAAGGTATCTATTATCAACATGTAAAAAACAAGTTTTCGATCTCGTTTCAACTGAATAATACGCCTCGCAACGATAGTATCGCCTGCTATTTTCATAGCCTCACTCAGCTTGACCCTGATTATGCCCAAACGCTCTGCGTGGAAAACCCGGGGTTTTGTCCCGCTATCGATACGTGTATTCCGTTTCAAGGCAAATGCTAGCTATTACAGCTTTGAAACTCAGAAAGGGAGACACATCAATGATCGATCGTATTTATAAATGCAAAGATGCGATTTTACTTGCGGCCATGGTCCATCAGGCCTATCAGCTTTTTGAAACAGATTCACTTGTCTTGCCAAAAGGATATCGTCAGCGCTCGACTATTCGAGCACTGGCTGGTGTTGAGACTCCGGAGCCAGAGGTATTTGGTTTTGTAGCCGAGTCATCCGACAGTATCGTTGTTGCTTTTCGGGGAACACGCACGTTTAACGATAATGAGTCTGATCAAGATTTGTATCAAGTCCCTTATCGATTTGTCAGAAAGGCAGGAAAAACCCATCGTGGGTTTACTTGTATTTATCAATCAGCGAGAGATGACTTGATTCGGGAGTTGAGCAAGCTCCCAAGATCGAAAAGACTATTTGTCGCGGGGCACAGTTTAGGAGGAGGGTTGGCCGCCCTTGCTGGTTTGGATATTGCGGTGAATACGAAGTTTGCCCATCCTTTTGTGTATACGTATGGGAGTCCTCGTGTCGGAGATCCTGTCTTTGCTTCACGGTTTAATGAAACTGTAAAGAACAGTGTTCGGATCGTGAATGTTCATGATATTATTCCGACTTTGCCGTCCAAGGTGTATCCGCCTCCGTTTACGAAGAAAGGATTGTACTACCAGCATGTGGATCGGAAGTATTTATTGAATTTCCAGTTGAATAGTTTAGCTGTAAGGAATCATGAAATTGTTTGTTATTTTAAGTTTCTGGCACAGGAGGAACCTGGGTTTACGGAGAGGTTGTGCGGGGAGAATGCGGGCTTTTGTCCGGATACGGGGATGTGTGTGCCGTTTTTAGGGGGATGTTGATTCAATTGAATCACTCTCTTTTTTTATGCCCTCTTTTTCACGGCGTGAGAGGTAATCTACAAAAAAACTTATTGATAACTGTTATCAGCAGGATTATAATGGATGTAATTTCCAAATATTTACTTTTACTCTAGGATGATTAAAAAGGGAGGCATTACGATTATGAAAAAAGCCATTTTAGCAGGTGCATTAGGAATTGCAGTACTTACGGGTGCAAATTTGCCAGGATTGGAAGTCTCAAAAGCTAGCGCAGCAACAACGGCATTAGACATTCAAGAGGTTACGAAATACTATTCTCTGAGTTCATACGAAGTGACGCAAAAAGAATCTTTTCCGCTTAAAAAGGGAGAAGAACTTACGATATTTGTAAACAATTCAGGATTCCCGATCTCTTATACAGTCTTTGATGCGGATAATCAAGTGATTGGTACATACCATGCGAATTCACCTTACGGACGAGTATTCCAAGCACAAAAAGACGGCAATATTTCTGTACAATTTCAAGCCGGAGCGAATTCTTCCTATATGAAAAAAATGAATTTCACAGCTAAATTCGCTCTTTCCAAGTTTTAATCAGCGTTATGCGTATGTAAAACAGTAAGGGGCTGTCTCAAAAGTGGATTTCTCGCCAGAGAGACAGCCCGCTTGGATTCATTAACAATTCGAAAATCAACGTTGTTGACGCCAATGAACTAGGCGAAAAAAAGAACCCCTCTTGTCTACCAAGGGGTTGAGGTTATTAGTCACGATCTGAAAAGAAGCAGTCGATAAGTACAATACAATCATACGAGGAACCAGTTTTCCCCGTTCGAAGTTAAGTCGAGTGAGATATGGTCTGTGTCGTTCATTGCTCCTTATTTCTTTAATTCCTCTGGAATCTCAGGTTTCCCCACGAAACCAAAGGATGCTGTAGTTACCGCCAATACCGCAACAAATGAAGCAATTGCAGAAACATGTTTCGCTACGAACATCATCGCTTTATTTTTCATCTTTTCCACCTCCTTTCAGTGGAATTAGCGTCAGTGATTGCACAAAGAAGGTCTTAACCAGTGTCTCGCTGTCTATGAAAAATAATGAACTGACGATGAGAATTGAGATGGTCTTGAGGAGCAACGTCTGATTCTGTTTGAATAGTCGTGATTGCAATTCCATTTCTTGAGGTGCAAAAAGTGCTACTAGGACTAATGTGATGATAATAATCGGGGTGACAAAATCATTAGGTAGGGGAATTAGAGGGATTAATACAGCTCCCACTATACTTGTCATGGTGCAGTAGACAGACGATGAATAGTGAAATCCTCCTGAAAATTGGCGTAGTACTAAAAATCCAGCCAATGTGATTACTGTTCCTTGAAATGTCCCTATCATGAGTGAAATGGTAAGGCTACTCGTAATGATGAGAAGCATGTTGATGATAAGGATTAACCCAAATTTCATTGTAGGCACTGACTTCGTTTCATGTGGATTGATCGACTTTAGTTGGATTGCTATTCTTTCAGCAAGAGTTTCAATCATATTCCCCATCCCTTTTTATAGCCAGCCATGCCAGTATCGTGATTCCGATGGCCATCCCAAAGAAAATCCAGACTATGGAAGAAATTCCATATGTACTTGCTAATTTAAACAAGACCGTTATCAACACACCTGTTACAATGATCAGCGACAAAATAACCATGTTAATTCTATGGTAAATAAAGAAAGGCGCTCCGTCTCTGACAAATGTAAATTGTAGTCTACATTTCCGAAGTCCATAGCATAAGGCAAAGGTAAGTAATGCGGAGATTGTCTGGAATATGAACCCCGTGTTGATGGTTCGATCCCGTAACGATTCAATTGTCTCTAGTGCTCCTATGATGGTCAGGAAGAACACCTCCACCATCTGAATTCCCAAGTAGATTCCTGATGTTATCATAGTCATTAAGGCAGCATGTCCCCAATTCACGTTCCATACCAGGATTAATGCCCCAAAGATTATGACGACTTGGGCTATAGTTGCATAGTCTCCATATGGCGTAAATTGTCGTAGCCCAAACGAGAAAAGCATTAATACCAGACTCACAAAGAGAATCCGGTTGATATGCACCAAAAAGCCAAACCTAAATAGCGTAGTCAGAAGAGCAAATATCGCGAGGTATTCCAATGTTGAAAATAGGACAAACAGCATTTAACTTTTTCACCTCAATTACTTATTGAGTGTAATATTCTACGAAAAACGACAGATTCCTGCTTTTATTTACCAGTTTTGACATTTTAGAGTGATGCTGCGTCACACCCCCAAACTCGGCAAGTAGAAGCTCTATATTGCTACGTCATTTCGTTTCTGTATCGAGGTTAAATTGCACAATTTATACAATCGAGTACTATTATAGGCTCTCTATTGAATATCTGAGATAGCCCATTCACGTTAAATCAGCATTCCACAAAAAAGAATGCCATTTTGGCATTCCTTCTTCTTCATAATAATTCATTTAGGTGGAGCCCCTATGTTCTTCATTATTTGCGATAACATTCCGTCTGGCATTGCAGGACTTGAATCCCCCTTCAAAAGCCCCGTATCAGCACGACTAAACAGTGCCTGTAAAATAATTGATCTTTCAGCCTCAGATGCACCTTTTTCTTTGATTAATGCAAGGTACACGTAAGTCAATTGATATCTTTCCTTGGCATCTCTTGATAGATGGTAGGCACTCTGGGCAAGTAATACAAATAATCTAATCAGGTAAATTGCTATTGAAGTAAACAACACCAGCAATAAGCTAGCTTTAATAGAATTTGCTGTAAAGTGATTACCTTCGAAAATAGTTTCAGGTTTCCAAAACAGAATCGAAAGTAGCACAGTTGATAAAATGCTTGTCGCAACAATAGCCCATAGTCGCCACTGATTCCCCTGAGCATTATAGTGTTTACTTAACTCATCCCAATAAGTTGCTGGTGCTTCTAGCATTAATTTCTGCTGATATAATGACTCTAATTCTATTAGTTCTGCTTGCTTATCTAGTACAAATTGAGATAATTCATTTTGATTATGATCTACATATTCTTTGGTGCTGACACTTATTTCATTGCGCCATGCCTCCAACTCATCTTTAAAAGCTTTATATGTATCAGAGACTTCTCGGTGTTTCATTTTGAAGTCGCCATATAATTCGTCCCTATCTTTCGAAAAAGTGCTCTTTAATTGAGTTAAAGCTTTCTTATGCGCAGTGAGCTTTGGGTTAAATGTATGATCTTGCTCCTCCCACACATATGAATTCATTATCCCTTTAAAATACTCCTTATTTGTTATGCTATTGGTTGAGTTTTCAATTAGATAATTTAGCGCCGATATTCCCTGAGTAGTATTTTTTTCACATTGCTCCTTTAAAAATTGAGCAACCGCTGTAGAGGAGTAAATACGGTAATTATTGGCTTCATTCATCTTATTAATTGCGTTCACTATTAATCCTTGAGCGTGATTAACATTACTATCTTGATAGGAAACTGCTTGGTTAAGTTGATCAACTACTGCTCTAAAATAATTCTGTATATAAGTAAATCCCCCACCGCTTAAAAATGACCAATATTCAACTTCTTCTTTCATAAATCTATAAAAATATTCAATATCTCCATTAAAATCCTTTTCAATGTCTTCTGGATACAGAATGGTTTTTACTTTTAGCTCTTGAAAGTGTTTTTGCATTGCCTCATTAAAAACCTTCACTTCTGTAGTAATCGCCATCTATCTCCCCCCTATATCAGTAAGCTATGATGCCTTACAATTCGACAAGGCAGGGAGTTTTCCCTACATTTAGCATAGACATATTGGCTATTTTTCTGAATACGCGCACAATAGTCACATTCTAATGTAGGAGAGTTTCCTTAGGAATTATTGATTTGAATACGTAAGTGAACAAATCCATCATGTATTTGGCAAGTAAAAAGTGCAGAGTTCGGCAACCATTTTGTGCATAGCCTTGCCAGGCTAAATTTTTCATTATTAACGATGGGAAAGAGCATGCCGAAGGCGATAACTCTCTCCTGTGAAAGCTACGATGTGAGCATGATGCACAAGACGGTCAATCAAGGCAGCGGTTAAACGGTTATCTCCGAAAACCGTATTCCATTGGCTGAATTCCAAATTCGAGGTAACAATGACACTGATTCGCTCATAACATTCTGAGATTAGCTGGAAAAGTAGGTCAGCACCATCCTTGTGAAACGGAACAAATCCTAACTCATCTAAGATTAGTAAATCAGCATCCATTAATTCCTTCTGAAATCTCGGTAGATTACCAGCATGAAACTTGGTTTGCAAAATGGAAACCAACTCTGCAACCCGATAGAACCTCACATTTTTCCCCTGTTTACACGCCTCTACACCAATTGCCGTGGCCAGATGCGTCTTTCCTGTGCCTACGGCACCCAGCAAAATAACATTTTCCTTCCGTCCTACAAACGAGCCTCTCTTCAATTCCTCAATCGTTACACTGTCAGGTAACGAAACCGACTCGAAAGAGTACCCTTCAAAAGTCTTTATTTGCGTAAATCTTGCTTTCTGTAACAATCGTCGTATTTTTCCCTGCTCACGGGAACTTCGTTCCGCTGATAGTACCGCATGAAGAAACTGAGTTGGGTGTTCAAATGGTACTTGCTCGTAGATATTCATGACATGTGCTAATCTCATCTGCTTGCATAGTTGACGTAATTCTTCTCTCATTTTCGTACCTCCGTCCGTTGAAGTTGATCATATCTCGAAAGATCTGGCTGATACCCAACGAAAACAGAGGGTGTTTGATTGTCTTTCATAGGTGTTGGGATGATCTCTGGATGACGTAAACGGTACAGAACATGCTCCAAGCGACTCGCATCATCCTGCTTTTCTTGTGTTAGGCATCTTTCGATCTCCTCAATCTGGTATGTTTTTAGCATTCGAATGATCCAGCCGATTCTTGTTTTGCGACTTTTCCCTTCCACAGATTGAAGAAAAGCTTTTGTTTTGCTAGGAAGCAAAGCAAGGACAGAACTGTAATCGAGAGCCCTCGGCTTATTATAAAGTGGCTCTAACAGCGTTTGCAGATCAATTGGGATTGGCTCGTCTATATATCCCCTTGGCAGTGAAAGGAGGACTTCATAGCTGTCACTTAGTACATCTACTTTGTTCCACCAATACTTCAACCATACTCGTTCGTGAGAACGGATAGATGGAACCTTTAACGTTTTTTGATCAACGAGAACCTCACCGTATCCATTGGCTTTTAGAATTCTAAACGGAAAGCCTCATAAGATACGAGAGGAAGTTCCAAAAGCTTGATTTTCTCTTGCTCCCAAAGCTCTTGCTGTAAGACTCCCTTCGCATTATGGAGTCTTTTCAAATCCTCAAGGGCTTGCTGATTAATAACATTTTGTAGTTGTTCCATATCATTGGCTACAGGTAATGGAACACACCAATTTCTTCGAGCATAACCAACTTTGTTTTCAACATGTCCTTTTTCGTTCCCCTGAGCTGGATTGCAAAAGACAGGCTGGAAGCGATAATGGAGAGCAAATCGTTGAAATTCATCTGTAAGCTTTCTCTTTCCATCGGTTCCTACAGATACAACTGCAGCTGAAAGATTGTCAAACCAGATTCGATTGGGCACTCCGCCACACATCTCAAATAACTGCCGTAACCCTTCCAAGAAACACTCGGTGTTCTCCTTCGGAGTAACAAAGACAAATGCCGCATTACTGTAAGGGTAGGAGAGGATTAACATTTTCCGCTCTACCAGTTCACCGCCAATAATTGCTTGAAAGGTTCCAAAATCCGCCTGAGCTTCTCCCCCTGGATGTTCTAGACGAATATAAGGTTCCGACTTTTCGATTTGCAGTTCTAACTTCCGTTTGGCAACGTAGTACCGTACGGTACGGTCTGATCCTGCAAAGCCAAATTCGGAAACAAGACGATCATAGATACGTTTTGCAGTGTGCCTCTGCTTTTTGGGACGGAGACGGAATTGATCTTCTATAAGCCAGGTATCCACTTGCTCACGGTAAGCTTCCATGATGGGGAATTTTCCTCTAAGAGGACGCTCTGCTTTGTTCCAATCCGAACAGTCTGCATATTTCTTCGCTGTTCTCCAATTAACACCCGTTTGCTCTGCAATCTGGGAGATAGATTGATCTTTTACATCCCTCAAGTATTTGATATAGTGTTGTTGAGCCATTGCCAGCATTCCTTTCATCCCTCTCCTATCTGTTCGCCAAATAGAAGAGTAGGGGGTTGTTAGTTAGCTGGCAAGGCTTTTTTCATTTTCGGAAATGGCCTGCACTTTTCGGTTGCCAAAGTGTGTACTTTTATTTTGCCAAACACATCCATCACCCTAAAACAAAAGAATTCTTTAAAGAAGTATTGCAATCTTATCAATCTGGAAACTATCTAGTCGTTTACTCCTTGATTAATAGTAAAATTGGTCAACAATCCGTCAACAAGTTCTAAAAACACAGTTGTTGATGCGAATGAAACATACGAAAGAAATAACAAAAACCCTTGATTCCTCAAGGGTTCTAACGTTTGTATTATTGTGATCCGGACTGGGTACGAACCAGCGACCGCCACCCTGTCAAGATGGTGCTCTCCCAACTGAGCCTTGCTGTCATTGATATATCAGGGTTTCTCCAATGTCAACCACTTACCTTGCTGTTTCGTACACAATCATAAGGTGGTCTACTTAGTTAGTCAATCTTTAACCAACTATAATATTCCATGCTTGTTTAGTTAAAAACTTATTCTCCATTGCACACCGTAAATCAAGTAAAATTAGTATCTACTCCTCTTCATAACCGCCTCTCTCTCCGTACTTACCTTATATTCATTCAAATAATTACTACAATCACCGATTATTGAATGGATGTCTCTTCTTATATAAACTATGAACTGATTCTGATTTTGACATCTATATGAAAAATCTGAACCAAGTGTTTTTAATATTAATCCGCTTGGAATACCCGTATCTCTTATGTATTCGAACTTAAAGGTGACCCTTGCTTCATCCTTCCAAATATCTGTTAACTTAATGACTATACCATTTTTAGGGTTCTTGCTATCATTATAATAGACACCCAGTATTGTTATATCTTTCAAGCTTCCATTTTCTTTACATAATAAAAGGTGATTAACTGCTGAATTGCTAAGTTCATTTGCAATATAGGTTAAAGCATAGTGCCCCGAATCCAATCTATGCCATATATCCGAAAAGCTTGGATGTGTTGCACTTGCATAAAATATATATGTAAGGTTTTTTCGACTATCATAATTGCTCTTTGCTTGGATTGTTTCTTCAATACTTTTAAACTTTCTTGCTTCTGCAGTTAAATCGCTCTTAACTTTATCTCTTAACTCAGCTTTGCTGTTAAAATCTTTATATATACCCTTATTTGCATAATCTCTTTTAAATTTTCTTAGTCTTTCTAGCTCAATAGTGTCAACATTATCAGGATGCCCTTCAGTCGAGAAGTAAAGTTTAATGGGTTTATTCAAACTAATAAATTCCTCAATTTCCTCCACTGTTCCTGATTGTGACTTTCGTGTTGGTGTCCCCAGTTTACTTCTCATAGCACCAATTAAAACGTCACATTCTCTCACAAATTGTCTATTCAGTATTTCTTGTGTACTATAACCATCATATTCTGTGTTAGCATGAGTCTCCCATCTTACAGGCATAAAAACAATACTATAGTCCTTAGAATGCTCAGTATTCCAATCACGAATTGCTTTTGTAATAACATCGCGTTCATCCTTTACATCAGATGGAGATGCGATTAGTACTTCTATCACTTTTGCAAGATACCCCATTATTTTGTCACTCCTGTATAAAAGTATCCCTCTGAGTGGATCAATGCGACCTTACAAGCAGAAGGAATGTAGAATTTATTAAGAAACTAGTTTAGAATACACACCAAATATATAATCGAATGGTCAGTTTGCAAATAGAGAAGCGTGCGTTGGCAAAAACGGTGACGTATTTCAATTTGGCTTGTAACCTTGTTCGAAAAGTTGTATTCATATTTTGACCATACCCCACGCTTTAAATTACTGTCACCCCAACACAAAACACACTTATCGCTACTGTTCAGGAGATTAAATATCTGCTCTCTTCAAAAATCCAGATTCCTCTTGGTATTCAAATTCCTCATTCGTAAGAAGTTCCAACATAACAGCAATGGACTCTTCAAGTCTTTGTTGCTGCTTCTTATTAAAGTTGTTCTCCCCTGGTCTAAGAGGAAAAGCCCCAATCGATGGTAGACTAAACGAGTAGTCGGACTTTGGATGACGAGTAAATATACTTGCATTCTCAATATTATCTGGATAGAGAATAAATACACCTCTTGTTCCTAATATTGCATCTCGATAAGTATGTGCAGTATGAATATCATTTCTTTTGAAGTTTCCTTTCTGAAATTTTAACAATTCAGAGTCAATGGAAACACCGCTTTCATTACTTCTAAACATTGAAAGAAACTTGTTGTAATCCAGTTTGTACTTTGCGTCGAAATGAATCCAATGGGTTTGACTTCGACTAATTACTTCTAAACTGAAATCTGGATGGTACAATCCACCATCGTAACTACCATTCCAATCTTCGTTAACAAAATTCTTGAAATCACGATTGTAATAAAGATTGATCTCCGAATCATTATAATTAAAACTGACTTTACTTTCACTTTTTTCTCTTAAATTGAGCGTAAATCCCCTATCTGCTCGTTTTAGTAAATTTGAATATGTAGTCTGTCCACATATGCTTTCCAAGATTCTTATAAGTGAGAAAAAACACCAATATTCATAAAGTTTATGAATTGGACGTAAGTCCCCATTGACATTATCAAATTCTGAAGCATCTGTTTCTAACTGAAGTCCTAATTCAAACTCTTGAATCAATTTAACAAGCTCTTTATAGCCTCTGCTTTTCTGCAATATCATTGAATTGGATATGCGCCTAAAAGGACTAATGTTTCCAAAGAAAGGTTCATTCAAATACCCCATTAATTCATCCAAACAGTTCCCTAAAAAGAGCTTACTGTTTTGAAATTTTAAAGGTAAGGTTATTAAAATCATTTCAATGTTATTCACTAATTCTTCAAGACAAAATTTTACAAATTGGTTTTCAAGTGTATCAAATGTAAAATCAATATACTCTTCTGGTAACGATCTAGGTGTATATCCTTTGAAATGTCTACTCAAGTTTCCACCATACCCCCACTCCAAACTACTCGGATTTGAAGTGATCTCGTAAAGATTAGGGGCTACAATCAGAGGGGTATTATCTATAAAAATGTCATGACTTTTCTTAGAATGTGGATTTGCTAGTATCGTTTCAATTGCTAGTGGTAGGTTATTTTTTTCCATCAATCTTCGCAATTGGAAAATTAAGACCTGTGGTGAGCTTTCAGCCATTTGATCTAAACCTAGCGAGACTTCAGATGGTTGATCTAACGAGAAAATCAGCTCACTATGATACTGTGCTAATTCATATAAAAGAACTCTAAAGTCGTCCTCGTAGTTAAGTTTATAACTTACTACTTCAATTTCTATAGCTTCAATCGCTAGATGAAATTCAAATATAACAATACCCGCAAAACTTCTGAAATTGAGTCTACCAGATATTCTTGTTACATCATCTGCGATCTCTTGCCATGCTAATGGATTATTAAAAGAGATATAGTTCTTCAATTTTCCATTTGTAAAAGGAAAGACTTCATAATGTGGTACCCTACGCTGTTGCAGAATCTCCTTTTTACTCATGGGATAATCAAGCACAAAATCAAATTCTGTTTCTTCACGAACACATATATCTCTAAAAATATCCGAAACTTCATCTCTAATAAACATTAAGGGTGGACTTGTTTTAGTAAACAAAATATCGTTAGCATCCACATAATTAAATTCATATTCACTTAGCCGTTCAAAACGAAATTCTGGACCAATATCAGAAATGTTATTCAATAACAATGAAAAAGTAAGAGGTTTCCCTAACAGAGTTTCGATTCTTCTTGAAAATTTGCTTATTAGCATATAAACCCACAGTAACCCGTAATATTAAGATTTCTCTCCATTGCCATCAACTTAATGTGCGATTTCTTATATCTAATTACATCTCCATCTTTACAAAACGCAGTCAACCTCTTTATTAAATTTGATATCTGTTTCCGATTTCCATGTATCTTAGGCAGTATCTTCTGCATAAGGATTTCGTCGTACAACTGGTCGTCATCCACTAACCACTCTAATTTAACATTTAAATCCGTATGAAGTTCTTTGGCTTTTAAAACGTATTCGCAACACTCAACAACAATTCGATACCCAAATGTAAAGTCTTCAACCAAGTTGTATACTTGGTCTAAAAAATCAGTGATTGGTTTCAATATTTCCTGATCTATGCTAGTAAGATTATTCAATAGCTTCCTTACATTATATTGAGTTAATAGATACTTGTTTACTTCACTGATACTTAGCATTGCTCTGACTTCATTCTTAATAAGCGACTGATTAAAGATAGTAGATGGAGCATCAGTTGCTTTTTCAATAACGAATGAACGATCCAGAACCTTTGGTGAAAACATGTAAGTCGTTTCATCAATATTAACAGTACCGACAAAAAAGAGGTTTTCAGATATATAGAGACCCTCCCTTTGAATTGCTTCATATACATACTCAAGAAATTCATTGTTATTTTTGTAGTATTTTTGCAACAATAATAACTCGTTCTTCGGTAATAACGGTACATTACTTATTCCCTCATGTCTTGATGTTTCAAGAAGAGCAAGAAAACGGGCAAAATACATTTCCACGTGGGATAAATTCATTTCATCAAACAATACAAAAAACGGAATTTTCCTATATTGAATTGAGTTCGCCTTTAGTAACATATTTATCAATGCGGTTGGCTGATACATTTCCCCCTCATCTCCGAAAGGATTTTTATAACCAAGAATGTTTCTACCGTCCTTCCAGCCTGCTTCAACAGGAATAAAGGTACTATTGAAGTTCTCATCAATATGCTTTAGGGGATTTATGGAGTTAGCCAGTTGGCGTATTCCATATGTTTTTCCGGTTCCACTTGCACCTGTTAGAATCAAAAAAGGCTTGGTTGCAAGCGAAACCAATAAATGAGTATCAACCTCAACTCTATCATCCAAATCAAGCTCAATAGGTCTACTGTTTTTGTTTCCAAGTCCCTCCCCTTCCAACCACTTACGAAACTGTTCGGCAGTTAAAGAGAATACTCGATGGAACTCATAAGCTATGCACTGTTCGTAAAAAGTTCTAATGTGTTCTTTATTGTTTCCAGATGGATTCTCCACCCAAAATGTCTTCTTCAATCTATCAAACAAGAGCATTTTTACGATTTTGCCTACTTCACCCGACTTAATCAGTCTGGAAAAATCATATGAAACGATATCTTCTCGAATAGCTGATTCTGGCGAAGCACCTGAAGTAACTAAGACACCCCGAATATTTGTAAATGCCTTTTCATTTTCAAATTGGCTTCTTCTAATTACTCCTTTCATATTTTCAGTGGACGAGGCACTAAAGACATGTATGAAACTTTCATGTGTAAATAGTATTGCTGTTAAACAAAACAGGCCAATTTGTTCAGGATACTGTTGAATTTCATCCCAATATGAAGGGAGTTCATTGGTTTCATTTAGACCTAGTGTAGCACGAAGTTGAGGTTGATCTATTGCTAAGTCACCCCTATATGACCCATTAACGTATTCCCTTAAGCAACCTTCTTTTACTAAGCTGATAATATTTACAATTCCGTATTTTGTTTGTGAAGCATTGATTTTAGAAAGCATTCCCTTTGCCTCCATTACCTTCGTTATGTTCTCAATAGCTTTATAAATCAAAACAAAAATATATTCACAAATTAATGGATTTATGAAATAATAAATCCAGGTAATTGAAAGAGTCTGTTTCTTCCCCAAGCAATAATAAAGTGATATAATTTATCCTTGAAAAGCGAAAGGATGTTCCTATATGAATAACAATATTACCCAACCAATCATAGCTATTAACAACAGAATAGCGTATGACGAGAATGTCCCTCACATAATTAAGTATATGGGTTCAAAAAGAAACATCTTGGACTTTGTTATTCAAGGAATTGAAGACTGTTATTTAGGTGGAGCAGTCTGTGACCTTTTTGCAGGTTCAAGTGTACTTTCAGGTTCATTAAGAAGTTCTGTTCCTGTTCTTTCAAATGATATACAAGTTTATTCTGCTATTCTAGCAAAAACGTATCTCTCAAATTATGATTGGAATAAACATCCCAACATTTTAAATGAGATTGTTGAAGAGGCGACAGAACGTGCAGAAACATTTTTCGCGGCTTTTCCAGACTTGGTCTTTGATTATAATGTTCCTTTAACAATCGAAGAGTTTAATGAACTAGAAAAGAAGCAACAGAAATTAATAGACAAAGATTTCTCTGGGTTTCAATATCACCTGTTTGCTAAAGATTTTTCAGGAACTTATTGGTCATTCAGGCAATGCGTATGGATTGATGCATTACGTTCGGTTGCGGAAGATTACAAGAAAACACCATTCTTTTATGCTATTATTTCAAGTTTGATGTTTGCAATGTCTTACAATTCACAAAGCACCGGACATTATGCACAGTACCGTGATGCAAACACTGAATCCTCAATGAATGACATTCTGATTTATAGACAAAAGGAAATATTGCCTTACTTCATTCGGAAGTTTGAAGAATTTCAACAGGTTCTTGGGGAAAACACTCTACCCCACCAAGTTATTTCAATGGATTATTTGGATTGTTTGGATATGCTTGAACCGGACACAACGGTTTATGCAGACCCACCATACTGTTTTGTCCATTATTCCCGCTTTTATCATGCAATTGAAACTTTGGTAAAATACGATTACCCAGAAGTAAAATATAAGGGAAGGTATCGTACAGACAGACACCAATCCCCTTTCTGCATTCGTAGTAAGGTTACCAAAGCATTTCAAATGATGTTCGTGAAAATCAAAAACAAACATGCAAACCTTGTACTAAGCTATAGTAATACAGGCATGATTGAACTGGATAAGCTTCAAAGCTTAGCAGAAAAATGCTTTGGGAATGCCTATACTGTTGAAGTACGTTCTCAAGGATATTTACACAGTACAATGGGACGCAGAGACGACAAGAGCCGCGAAGTAAAAGAATGGTTACTTCTGGCAAAAAGACGAATATAAAAACGATAATTAGGTCGTCGTGTAATTTTGACGACCTTTTTTATGTCCTTCTAACTCTATACACACTATCTGTAAGTCCAATTACAATAATTGGGCAGCTACACCGGTTTGCTTGTAAAAGTTTATATAACTTGTCAGTATGTGTATGCGTGGAAGCGAATTTCTTTGCTATTTTCTCTCTAGTAGCAATGTAATAACCTAATGTATCAAAGAAAGCATGAAGACTAGTATGTTTTGTAATAATAATGCCTAAATCAATTATTCCAGTTTTATAAAGGTAATCAAACGTTTCCAAGTCGCGTGAATAGAATTGATGCTTATTGTTCCACTCAATTTCTATAGCAACTTTTTCTTTAAATAAATCGATTTCGTGAGTTTGAGAATTTATGTTAAATTCATCTTTTATCTGTTCATTACTCGTTCCAATATTCTTCCCCATTCTTAATGTGTTTAACTCTTGAAATTCAACCGCTTCCCAACCTTTGTGTTTGAATAAATTTTCAAGACGTTGTGTAACTTGCGATTTCCCTCCACCAGCATTGGCAATTTCATCGAAGTAAAGTCTGAAGCCTTTAAGTACAAACTTAACTTCCTTCCATAAGTGTGAATACTTGTTTTGCAAAATCACAAGACCATTTCTACGAGAATCAATAAAATAGTTATTTTGAACCCACCTATCACTAATTAAGGGCATTCGTTTACCTCCTAGTTTTTATTATGCAAACTGTTTAAAATAGCGAGTACCAAAATAGGAGACCCTCAATTACACTAATTACGTCATCGCATTCATTTGGGAAATCTTACTTTAGAATTGCACACTCATGTCTCCATTCATGTACTTCATAAAGTTCCCTAATACTACTTGGTAGTAACTCCTTTCTTCATCTTCCACTCCTAATAATCTGGACAATAACAGGATAATATTACCACACTTTTAATACTGTCTTCGTAGGAAGTCTGTAAAGAAGGCGGTGACTGTCGTCCATCATTAACGATTATTCCGTCACATTAAGACTCGTTAAATTCGCCTTTTCCCTTATCTAGGATAGTACAACAGCTATTAATGACTCAGTTCTTGGATAGACAGGGCTGTACCATCAGTATTTGGGCAAATAAATTCGGCTGAAATTATAAAGATAATTATTTTTATGAGAACTAATCCATTTTATAAATTTATGTATTGGGGTATAATCCCTATGAGGTGGTTTAAATTGACTATAAACTTAAAACTAAAAGACCTTTTGCAAAAACGTGGAATTACACAAAAACAACTTGCGGAAATGACTGGCTTACATGAAAGTACTCTTTCTGACATGGCAAGGGATTCAAGAACTGCAATAAATAAAAAACACTTACAATTAATAATGTCTGCATTGAATATAGATGATTTCAATGAGATATTGGAAAAAAAGTGATATGTATGATTTACGCAAAAAAACTAAGCATTATATTTTTATTTTGTTTTTTAATGCAGTACCTCACATAGCTAAGTATCTTTGAGTCGTACCTATATTATTGTGTCTAAGCATTTTTTGTAATATAAAATCATCAAAACCATTCATCAGCATTCGATGGGCGAACGTATGTCTGAATATATGGGCTGAAAGTCGTACACCCTTAAAGTTCATGATTTCTTTCAGTCGTTTAATAGCATTAGGAGTTAGGGGCATTCCTTCCCTATCAGTAAACGAATTAATCAGGAACCTCTTTGAACTGATGCGAACAAAAGAGTCTGTAGAGGCTTAATTCTTTCAGAAGTTTCTCGGTAATAGGTATCGTACTCTGTTGTCTCTTCTATCCAAACACGACGATACTTCCGTTCATTAAGTCCACATCATTCCAAGGAATATTACAAAGTTCCCCCAACCTCATTCCCGTTCCTCGTCTGAAATAACCAAGCATTTGGTTAATCTGATTAACTGTAAATACACCTTAATATTTATTTCCTCTTTTGCATATCCTTTTTTCTTTGTTGGATTTTGCTTGTCTCCTATGATTTCATTGTATTACAAGTAGTTAAAGAAAATTTTCAGCGTAAGCAGTTTAGAGTTCGTGGTTGCATGGTTATTCTGATTTTCCTTCTGACAATACAACAATTGGTAAACTAAGGGAGATACGATAATCTTTAAAAAGTTGGAGGAAATAACAAGGGAGAAAGAGAGAATCGCAACCTCCGTAAAATTTTCGACAAAGTAGATGAATGTAAAAACACTTCCCGAAGGACTGTTGCCATCATAAGCTATAACAAACTTATCATGTGCCAGAGCCACTATGTAAAGAACAATCAGATAGAGACTTTCGACCAGGTTCATTTTGATATCGCGGAATTTAAAAGTATTTTAGCCAAGCTGCTTGTGTAAGAGAACAACCCGCCAAGATGTTAAGCCTGGCGGGTTGTTTGCTATTGTAATTATTACAAGTCTGTTAATATTAATTCAATGGTGCCCGTGTTTAGTTTTGCTTGAGAATCAAGATTTCTGTAGTAATTAACATAATGGTTATGCTTAAAAACTATCCCTGCATCGTTATTTGTTACACGAACACCTGGTTCATATACAAAGTTACTTTTTGCTGTCCTCGTTCCTAACTTAAAATCGACAATCCACTTCGTATAATTATCGGATAAGCTTGATTCATCCTTAATACTTGCTGATTTAGTGTTGAAAGTCCAACTCACAGAAGGAACTAAACCTGATAATCCAACAGAAGCAGATGAGTCAGTGTCAGTTGTATATGGCCCATATGAGCGAATTGTCTGTTCGTCAGCATCACTACCACTATGTCTATATCTCATTGCTAATTCTCGAGTTTGGTAATTATTTCTTGGTTCTGTTTGATTGAAAAACTTAACATCCCAAACAGAGACTTTCTCTCCCTTTAATGTTGATGTACCCTTTCTTATATAGTCTACATTGCTGGTATAAACACCCGCGATTTCATTTCGATTATCATCTCTCACTCTATACGTGTAAGAATCGGAATATGTATCATCATCAGAACTCGCAGAAGCATTTAATGATATAATATTCCTTGCACCTTCATTTTCAGCAAGTTCAACTTTTTCTTCAATTTCTTCACGAATTTCTTCTAAAGGGACTTCATCTAGTTGATCAAAGATGTAATCAACGTGTCTAGTGCCATCTTGTTTATAAACACCTACACCCATCAGTTTTGGTGCAGCTCCTTCGTCTTCAGACGAGCGATTTATTTTGAGTTCAGTCTTTATATATTCCTTTATATCTTTGGGATCTATTTCTTCACCTTCATTATGGATGAAGTAATAAGTTTCTTCGCTATCATTATTATTCAACGCTTTTAACGATCGCGAGGAACGAGAGTCATCTAATGCGATCTCAACTATTTCTAGTTTTTTCAAGCGTTCTTTTGCCAATACATTGTGACTTATCCCAGGAGTTAACACTAATGTTGTAGCAAGGCAGACACACAAGAAAGATGCCAACTTCTTCATATTATTCCCACCTTTTTCCATTTTTGTTCTGTGTTATTATATACGTCAAATTCTAAAAAAGGAAGATGAATAACGATGTTCAAATTATTAGAAATATTTATAATAGTTGTTTTAGGACTCTTTACCGGATTATTCTTTGGAGGAGGTAGCAACATAATACTAGGAGGTATATTTTGGGTTTTAATATTTATTTTACTTAAGCTATATGACAAATAATTAAAACAGCCCTCCCCCAGACTATGTATCCGAAGGAGGGCTGTGCCACTATTTAGAAATGCCTACTGCATCACGGAATGCCTTCGCCGCATAATGAGCCGCATCCCTTACTTTGGGGTCCGGGCTGGCTGTCCAAAGTGCACCAAGGACTCCGATCACTTTTTCTGCTGATTCTTTATCGAGTTTGGTATTCACAGGTTTATCCTTATTCTGTGGATGAGTATTCCACTAGCCTTCAACACCGAGCGTATCATTGTAGTCTACGGTGCGAGTTACTAGGTCTGAAATGGAAACACATCGAAATAGACGACGGGGTTGGAACAATCGACGTTAGACAATCCTTAACTTATGTGAAGGATGTTGGTAATAAAATCTTAGATCCGAAAACCAAAAATTCTAAACGGAAAGTATCCATCCCGCCATCCCTTATTCCAGAGGTTATGGCCCTTAAAGTGCAATCAGCTAAGACTCGGATGCAAAGTGAAGAATTATGGGAAGAAGGGGAACGCTTATTTGTTTTTTCAAGCATGAACGGAAAACCACTGTATCCATAACATGGTGGAGCCGATTTACAAAGAGACACAACCTCAAATATATTCGTTTCCACGATCTGCGCCATACCTCGGCTACACTGCTCATTAAAAAGGCGTTCATGCAAAGATCATTTCTGAACGGCTTGGACATTCAAATATCTTAACGACAATGAACGTATATGGTCATGCCCTGCGCTCAGCTGATCAAGAAGCAGCGAAGCATTTTGATTCGCTTTTTGATTCCCCAGTAACTAAATCCAAGAAACAAGTCTGATTGATTCCGTCAACAATCCGTCAACAACTCTGTTTTTTGGACTTGTTGACGCGAATGAATCAGGTGCATAAAATAAAAAAAACCCTTGATTACCAAGGGTTTCAGCATTCGATATATGGTGATCCGGACTGGGTTCGAACCAGCGACCCCCACCCTGTCAAGATGGTGCTCTCCCAACTGAGCTACCGGATCATGGGATATGTGTGTGATCGTTTAATGGTGGGCCCTGTAGGACTCGAACCTACGACCAATCGGTTATGAGCCGACCGCTCTGACCAACTGAGCTAAGGGCCCGAATCGTATCGGACGTCGATCACATTTATTACTATACAGCATCGTAAAATGGATTTCAAGAGGAAATGAATAATTTCTTGTAAAAATTTTCACTCGTACCAAAAGAACACTAAGAAACCCAGTGATATCAGTCTTGCTTTTACCTTGCAAAAAGCCAAGACCATCTCGTTTCAGCTATATGTGCTTACCCAAGCCCCCAACAAAAAAGCCATTCCTCACCGCTGCTGCCCACATCCCCTACAAAACAGGGGATTACCTACTTGATGGCATCACATCAAACATGACGCCATCAAGCACATGAGCTACACCCGTGAAGAATTGGCTCAGCCAGACAAAAGACTATCCACTAAAGGTTACAACAACAAACAAGATAATTAGGTAACGATCGAAACAAACTCCCTCATCGCAACCCTAGCCTACCCCGCCTGCTCCGTCCCTTTCCCTTTCTCCTCGACACGTAGCTCCGCTTCCTGTTGCTTCAACGCCTCACTTCGTGTCAACTCCGCCTCCTGCTCATCTCTCATCCGATGTGCCATGCGGCTAGATGCATTGGCTGCCACACTCGCCACGAGGTCGTCCAAAAATGTGTGAACACGTCCCTCTGCCGACTTGGTATCCAGCCTTTTAATCACCCCGACCTTGTGCTTATCCAAATGTCCAAAGGTGGTCACCGCGATACTTCCATATCCAAATACGGAGCCTAGTGCCAATGTTTCGTCGCATCCGAACAGTCCTTCATCTGCTGCGATGATGGATTGGAGCGGCTCGGACAAGAGGCCCTTCTCTGCTAACGTATCCAACTCAACGCCAACCAGGATGGCGTGCTGCATTTCCCTTTTTTCCAAGACCGCTTTCACGCTCTCGATGCACTGCGCCATTGTGAGATCTGGATGGTATGGTGACTGCATGAGATAGACGATCTCTGCGATATCATCCAGCGTCACTCCGCGTTCTGCCAAACGTGCGAGAGCAGCGTTTCTGACTTCGATGCTGTGTACTTGCTTCTTCATATAAGAGACAACCCCTTCCACAAATCGAGTGAAGTCGTTTCCTACCATAGTATCACACGCTGGCCAAATTGCGACAATCTTTCGCCCACAGCCTGACTGACCCTGCACCCAAACTGTTGGGCATGCCCGCTCGCTCCTGTATAATGAAAGGAATATCCAAATAAGGAGGACACCGTAGTGGCCCTTGAGGAAATCATCTTGGAAAGCCGGCATTTGGGGACGCCGGAAAAGCTGGTTGTCTACACACCCCAACGCTACTCGCCACTCTATTCGTATCCAGTCCTCTACGTACAAGATGGAGAAGATTACTTGGCAATGGGCAGGATGGCTTCTTTGCTGGATCAATTGAACCAGGACAAAGAATTGCCTGATATCATCGCTGTCTTTCTCCCTGTCGAGAAAAGTAAACGGAATGACCGTTATCATCCGGATGGCAAGGAGCATATGGCCTACCGTCGCTTCCTCGCCGATGAAGTCGTGAGCTATGTCGATACGCATTACTCTACACATCCTTTGGGAAACGCACGAACACTTCTTGGCGAGTCATTGGGCGGGGTTGTCTCTCTTTTTACTGCTCTTCACTATCCACATACGTTTGGACAAGTTGCCTGCCAGTCGATTGCCATGGACGCAAAGTTAAATCGTCTGATAGCTGACGCTGACTTTTCCGTACCGCAAACCATTTATTTGGAGATCGGGACGGAGGAAACGGCAGTAAGCACGGGTCGTGGCACATTGAATCTTCTAGCGGCCAATGAAGAACTGCGCGAGATTTTGGGCACGAAAAAAGCCACCCTCGTTTATGAAACGTTTGAGGGTGACCATACGTGGGGCCACTGGCAGCGCAATCTACCGCGTATGCTTAAGACGCTTTACGGGTAAACTTACCGTGGCTGTTCTTCTTGTGGACCTTCATCCTTAATAGTCGATACGAGTGCTTCTTCGAATTCTCCTTTTCGTATCGCAGTCAAGATCGTGAAGGTCAGCACAGACAGTAGAAGCAGAACCAGAAAAATGAATGTGATCATCATTGCCGTATACATGCAGTGCGGCACCTCCTTGCACTACACAGTCTTTCCTTTGACACAAGGAATATACAGACCCACGCTTAACATTACACAAATGAAGAATTTTCTGTTAAAATAATATCTTGTAGAGCATGATAGATAGTAAGGAGGAGTGGTTCTGATGATGTACAGTATCGTAATATTCCCATCTAGCAAGGTGCAAGAAGTAGCGAACTCTTACCGGAAACGTTATGACCCAGGCTATGCTTTGGTTCCTCCGTATATCCGTTTGAAGGAAGCCTTTGAGCTGGACGAAGCCAAGCTTCCTGAGCTGGTGAGCCATCTGGAGCAGGTTGCCTCCTCTACCGACAGCTTTTCGGCTCATTTCCATCGGGTATCTTCTTTCCACCCTACCAACAACGTGATCTATTTGGCTGTGCAAAACAAAGAACCATTTAACGAGCTGCATTTAAAGATTGCCAATCAGTGTGTGAATGAAAAAGAAACCTACGCATACGTACCGCATCTGACCATCGGGCGCGACCTGTCCGACGATGAGCTGCGGGATGTAACCGGTCAACTGAGCATGGCAAAAATTGACCTGAACAGCGAGATTGATCGCTTCCACTTGGTTTATCAACTCGAGGATGGCATCTGGAGCGTTTACCAGACTTTCCTTCTCAAAAAATAAACAACCTTTCCTCAATCATCAACCCTCCCTGCGTATCCGTCGTAGGGAGGGATATTTTCTAACAAAGGACGAATACCGATGAACCTGCAAACCTACCAGATCCAACGAGTCACCACTGAACAAGAATTGGCGGATGCCCTGTCCGTACGCCGAGCCGTTTTCATCGAGGAACAGGAAGTACCGGAAGAGTTGGAAATAGATGAGCACGACACACTGCATGGCGGAACGATTCATTTTGTGGCCTACCGCGATGGAAAGCCAGTGGGCGCAAGCCGTGTTCGTAACTACGCACCTGGGGTGGGAAAAATTGAACGGGTGGCGGTTGCCAAAACAGAACGCGGTACTGGGCTCGGCCGCCAAATCATGCTCGCGATAGAAGAGCTGGCCAAACAACACGGGTATGACAGCCTGAAGCTGAACGCGCAGACGCAAGCCCAACGGTTTTATGAAAAGCTCGGCTATGAGCCTTTTGGCGACTTATTTGATGATGCGGGTATCGAGCATATTGCGATGGTCAAATCCATTCGCGAATAACAGAAGCTACGTGTAGCTCCATTCCCTCAGATAGAAAAACAACCTCGTTTTCGCTATGATCATCATGCGAAGCGAGGTTGTTTTTCATTGGTACCCGAGATCACCTTAGCCCTCTGCTACTTTCTCCATACACAATTCAATGCTTCTTGACACTTCACACCCGGTGGAATAACATGGAACCAGAAACATACGATACCGTATCTTTTGAGGTGAACCATGCAATACGTACGTGAAGATTGGATTCGGGCAGGGCTCGAGATGTTGGCTGAAGCAGGCATTGACGCTGTTCGTGTGGAACCTCTCGCCAGAAAGCTGAAGATCAGTAAAGGGAGCTTTTATCATCACTTTCCAGATCGTCAAGCGCTACTGGACTCCATGATCGATTATTGGGAGGAGCATGCGACTGAGCGGATCATTCGAGCGCCACACGCGGACAGTATGTCGCTGGAACAGTTGTTGTCGAGCGTTTTTAGTAGCGAGCGAAAAATCGAAGCCGCTATGTACAACTGGGCGAAGCAAAATCCTGCCCTTTGCAAACGTCTCGTGGAAATCGAGAAGCGTAGGATCGACTTCGTTGCCTCTTTGTATGAGAAAAAAGGGCTGGCTCCCGCTGATGCAATGGCACGCGCTCAACTCGCATACCTCCTCTATATTGGTTGGCTCGTGCGCAGAGAGCTAGAAGCGCCTTTTGATATGTCCGAGCCCTTGCATCATTTTATGACTTGGATTTGATTAACCCTCTCTGCCTGACAGACTATACTGCGCAGGGATTTTTTTACCCAAAACATACGGACGCGTATCTTCACAAAAATCATTACGAATCAGTAGGAGGCATTCCCATGATGCATGTTTTTCCTATCTCATCTGCTTTGTTCTTAGTCTTAGTATCCTTGCTCCATTTTTATTGGGCCTTCGGAGGAAAATGGGGGACCGATTCTGTCATTCCCACAACAGCCGATCATTCTCGTCGGACTTTTTCCCCTCGGAAAGGCGGAACCATCGTCGTTGCTTGCTTGTTGACTTGTGCCGCTTACCTTTTGCTTGCCCAGAGCGGTTATCTCTCGCCCGTTATAGCCCCTTCTTTGATTCAATGGGGATGCATTGTCTGTGCCGCTGTATTTGTCCTGCGGGCTGTGGGAGACTTCAACTACATTGGTTTTTTTAAAAAAGTAAAAAATACGAAGTTTGCCCGTCAAGATACGGCATTGTTCACCCCTCTATGCTTGTGGTTAGGGATATCATTTCTGCTCGCATTGTTTTAAGTTCACAAAAAACCCTCTTCCCATAAATGGTCAAGGCCCCGTTTAGTGGACAGTAAGAAAAACCCGGGCCGTTAGGCCACT
>NZ_JBEAES010000023.1:0-92750 GCF_050477165.1 Brevibacillus sp. FIR094
CCGCCGACCCTCTGCTTGTAAGGCAGATGCTCTCCCAGCTGAGCTAAGCCTCCAGTACCCCTGCGTTTGCAAGGCGTTTTGCTAGGTGACCCGTAGGGGATTCGAACCCCTGTATGACAGCGTGAAAGGCTGCTGTGTTAAACCGCTTCACCAACGGGCCATTTCTAAGAAAGTGATGGCGGATGGAGTGGGATTTGAACCCACGAGACGGTTCGACACCGCCTACACGATTTCCAATCGTGCTCCTTCGGCCGCTCGGACATCCATCCGTATATTTGAAGTGGATCAAAGCGATCCGCTTGTTTGCCTTTCAGAATTCATATGTTAGCATGCATTCATCTGAAACGCAAGAACTTTTTTAAATAAACTTAAAAAGTTCAATGTGACATAACTTTTCTGCTAGGCACAATAGCCATTGTAGCGCGTGGATCATGTGCTGTCAACGAAAAGTAATGAAAATCTCAATTTTTTTCTTTGTCCCCATCCATGGATGTGAAACACGTATATATCATTACCTGTCAGTCGCAATGTTACTCGCTGAAGATCACCCTTTTTGTCGAGCCAGCTCGTAACTACACTAACAAGAGTTCTCACCATAAGGAATGCTCGAATGGTATAATTTAACTGAGACAAGACTGGCGGTGGAAGACCACGGCACAGCTTCCTGTAAGGGGGTGATGCTGATGGTCTCGCTCGGCACGCTTTACCTTTTCCTAAAAGTACTGGCAACCTTGCTAAGCCTATGGTTTAGCTGCAGGAAGCTCTACCGATGGATAAGAAAGTGGCGTAACAAGCGAAAACCCACCGCCTAAGGTTGACCGCCTGACGGTGGGTTCGCTGTTTTTGTAATCATGCGCGCCGTGGGTGTGCCACAGCTACTTGTCTCAGGAGCCTTGCCGCTGCAACGGTATTGGCTCCTTTATTTATATGTCGGATACTCAATATCTCTACCAGTAGTTTAACACCCTTTTTCCATTCCATACAACATAGGCAACGATTTACAAAACGATTTACAAGTAGAAAGGATTTGAAATGGATGACCTCGATCCGTCTCGCTACTCCTCAAGACATTCCTGCTGTCTGTACGATTGATGCAATAGTGCTCGGTTCAACCAGTCGTTCACCTGAACTTCAAGAAGCTATTGAGCAAGGGCATTGCTACGTGGCGTTATTTGACATGAATATCGTCGGTTTTGCCATCATCAATCAATCGTTTTTTAAGAACAGCTTTATTCATCTTCTCATTGTTCACCCTCACTATCAGAACAGAGGGGTTGGCAAGGAGATGATGCACTATCTGGAAACGATCTCCCCTACGGAGAAATTGTTCACTTCTACTAACCTTTCCAACGAAAAAATGCAAAGTCTCTGTCTAAAGCTCGGATACGCTCATTGCGGAACCCTTACTCACCTAGATCCAGATGATCCTGAAATGTTTTTCTGCAAATACGTTCGACATCCACTATGATTGATTCCGCTCGTAGATCAAACGAAGTCCTTTAAGCGTAAGGTTCTGATCCACGGTATGGATACAAGAGGTCTCATTGGCAAAAAGCGCTGCCATCCCCCCCGTAGCAACTACGGTAGGTCGCGTACCGTATTCATCCATGATTCTACGTACAATGCCTTCGACCTGACCGATAAACCCATAGAAAATGCCGGACTGCATCGCCGCTATCGTATTGCGACCGACTACACTTGCAGGCTTGGCGATTTCGATTCGCGGCAGCTTGGCAGCACGGGTGAAGAGTGCCTCTGTCGATATCCCAATACCGGGAGCAATCGCCCCACCCCAATACTGTGCCCGCTCGTCCACATAGCAAAAGGTCGTCGCCGTACCAAAATCGACAACAATGAGCGGTGCACCATAATGATGAATCGCAGCAACAGCGTTCACGATTCGATCGGAACCTACCTCTCGCGGATACTCATACTTGATGTTCAGTCCCGTCTTGATACCGGGTCCGACAATCAACGCTTTTTGTTGCATGTACTTCCCACACATGCGTTCAATCGTGAGGTTTAGAGGTGGCACGACAGACGAGACAATAACGCCTCTCACCTGTTCAAAGTCAAGCCCCACGCTCCCAAACAAGCTTTTGACGAGCATGCCGTACTCGTCCTCCGTTTTGTTACGATCCGTGGACACTCTCCAATGGTGTTGTAGCTCGTCGCCTTCATACAAGCCCAACACAATATTGGAGTTGCCTATATCCATCACCAATAACATCGTGGTCGCTCCTTACCGCTTGCGCGTATTCAGATCGAGGCTGATATCAAACGCTTTGACAGAATGAGTCAGCGCCCCTACTGAAATGATATCTACGCCCGTTTTTGCAATGTCACCAATCGTCTCCAGACTGACGCCACCAGATGCCTCGACAATGGCTCGTCCATCAATAAACTGAACGGCTTCCACCATTTGATCGAGAGACATATTGTCGAGCATGATCGTATCTGCACCTGCTGCCAATGCTTCCTGAACCTGTTCGAACGATTCGGCCTCTACCTCTACTGTCATCGTATGAGGAATAACCGCGCGTGCCGCAGCGACAGCCTGTGCGATACCGCCCGCTCCTTTGATATGATTGTCTTTGATCATCACGGCATCATACAAAGCAAAGCGGTGATTATAGCCTCCACCGACTCGAACCGCGTACTTTTCCAAAGCCCTAAGGCCTGGCGTAGTCTTTCTTGTATCGACAACCCGTGCCTTCGTCCCTGCGACAGCTGTTGCGTATTCACTCGTTTTCGTGGCAATCCCAGACAGACGTTGCATTAAATTAAGGGCAAGCCGCTCTCCGCTCAAAATCGAACGAACCGAGCCGCTGACTTCGGCGATCTGCTGACCAACCTCGACTCGTGCTCCTTCTTCTACTTTTGCCTCAAAGGCGAGGGTAGAATCAACCGTGGCAAATACTTGCTCCGCAATCGGCAAGCCTGCCACAATTCCCGCTTCCTTCGCATATAAAATGCCGACACCCTGCTCCGATTCAGGAATCGTGCTCATTGTCGTCACATCACCAAATCCCACGTCTTCCTGTAGCCATTCCTCTATTTTTCGTTGAAGCTCCCGTTTATTCCACATCATGCTTCTCACACTCCTCTTGAACACCATCTTCTACGGACTGGATCAAATGCTTCCGCCATAGCAAGTCGTCTTTATTCGGAAAATCAGTACGATAATGCCCACCTCTGCTTTCTTCCCGCAACAGTGCCGCTCTCGTTGTCAGAACGGCAGCATTCAGCAGATTGAAGAATTCAAACGTTTCCAGGCTCTTAGGCTCGTACTGGTAGTATTGCTCCATTCGCGCAAGCTCTGCTAGTGCTTTCGTTAATCCTTTATCGTCGCGCTTCACACTGACATGCCGCAGCATGAGCTTTTGCATTTTCAATCGTTGTTCACGTGTATTAAACGTTTGGGGCAGTTTTTGCTTGGAAGCAACCTGGAAGGGATGAATACTCGGCAAATCAGCCAGCTGCTTGATCCGCTCCGCTATTCGGTGACCGAATACAACCGCTTCCGATAACGAGTTGCTGGCCAGTCGATTCGCACCATGTACCCCTGTGCAGGATGCTTCTCCACATGCAAAAAGCCGCTTCGTCGAGGTCTCTCCGTTCAAATCAGTCTGAACCCCGCCCATAATATAATGACAAGCAGGAGCTACCGGAATCCAATCTGTCACCATATTGAGCCCGTATTGTAAGCAAAAATTATAAATCGTCGGAAAACGACGCTTAATAAGCTCCTCCGATTCGTGAGTGATGTCGAGATACACGAACGTAGACTTCGTCTGTTCCATCTCAGAAACAATCGCCCGAGCGACAATATCACGTGGCGCCAGCTCTTTTTGCGGATGGTACTTGTCCATGAAGCGATCACCATTGCTGTTGCGCAAAATGGCACCCTCCCCACGAACGGCTTCCGAAATCAAAAAGCGCGGGGCTCCCGGATAGTAAAGCGCAGTCGGATGAAACTGGATAAATTCCACGTCCTTAATGCGAGCACCCGCCCGATACGAGATGCCGATTCCATCTGCCGTAGCGATTTGCGGATTCGTCGTGTAACGGTAAAGCTGACCTGCACCTCCTGTAGCCAGCACCGTTGCTTTGGCTTCCAGGAAAAACAATTCGCCATCCGGCTTCCGCACGAGGACACCCACGCATTCGCCATCCTGCGTGATGACATCCACTGCAAAATGATATTCCAAAACCCGAATGTTTGGCTGCTCCATCACACGCTTGGACAAAGCGCGGACGATCTCCGCCCCAGTGGCATCTCCGTTCGCATGCAATATTCGTCGTTTGCTATGCGCACCTTCCTGCGTTAGCTCGTACTGTCCTTGTTCATCTCGATCAAATTCCGTTCCATATGCAATCAGTTCATGCAAGCGATCAGGGCCTTCATGCACCAGGACTTCCACAGCGTTATACGAGCAAAGACCTGCTCCAGCGATTAACGTATCCTGTCGATGAAGGGCAGGGGAATCTGATTGGGCTGTTACAGCAGCGATTCCTCCCTGAGCCCAGCGCGTGTTACTATCATCGAGTCCCTTCTTGCTGATCAACACCACATCCGCATACTCACTCGTTTGCAACGCCGTATACAACCCAGCAATTCCTGCTCCAATAACAGCTACATCTGCCCTCATTCGAGGTAAGGTGTGCAAATCAAAGTCCACAATATAACGGGGAATCATGACAGTGTCCCTTCTCTCTTGTAACTGATGATTTTCCACCCATTATAGCAAATACACGCTTGAAGGAGATGCAAAAAAAGAGCGCCCGCAAAAGCGAACACTCCCCTCTATCTGATTAATTGGAATGCGTTACGCATTCCTTACATGTACCGTATACCTCGAACTTATGCCCCGTCACCTGAAACTCTTCCGGCACCGCGGAAATGATACTCATCGGACATCCTGGCAAAGAAGAAGTCTTTCCACATTCCGTACAAATCACATGGTGATGATGGTGTCCATCTGTCGAACAGGCCAAACGGAATCTACCTTCCCCGTCCAGCTCCGTCTCTTCCAGAATCCCCAGCTCAACAAAAGTGGAAATGTTGCGATAGACGGTATCGAAGCTGAGTGTTGGATACTGCTCCTTGATTCTCTCCATAATATCCTTGGCAGACAGGTATCGCTTCTCGGCCGCGCAGATTCGAATCATCTCCTCCCGCTTGCCGGTATACTTGAAACCATGTTCTTTCAATATTTGCAGCGCTTCTTCTACTTTCATCGACAAACACTCCTTCCTTTTGTCATATCCGGAAAACTCTTACCGGAAAGCGACCCGCAGCTTCTTTACACCCAATACAACCAGCATAACCAGAACTGCCATCAGTACAATTGTACCACCAGATGCCCAATCAAGGAGATAGGCAAAATACAAACCACTCAATACGGAAAACTCCGCGAACAAAATCGACAAGAAAATCGTTTGTCGAAAGCTTTTCGCGATTTGCAGACTGGCAGCCACCGGAAGGGTAATCAACGCCGAGATCAACAGGACACCGACTATACGCATGGAAGCCGCAATCGTCAGAGCGACGAGCACCATAAACCACAAGTTGATCGAACGCCTTGCCACACCAGAGACACGAGCGAATTCCTCGTCGAAGGAGACCGCGAAAAGCTCCTTGTAAATCAACAAAACTGTCCCTAAAACAACAACTGCCACACCAATCAGCGCATACAGGTCTTCGATGGACACTGTAACGATTTTTCCGAACAAGTACGAATACAAATCTGCATTAAAACCGTCTGCGATACTGATCAATACCGTAAACAGCCCAAGTCCCGCGGACAAAATAATCGGAATCGCCAAATCCTGATACGCTTTGTACACCTTACGCAGCCGCTCGATAAACAACGAACCAATCACCGCAAACAACATTCCGAAAAACAGCGGATTGACTGCGGAGAAGAAGGCGACCTTTTTGGAAATGAGCATCCCGGCAGCTACACCGGACAGCGTGACGTGTGACAAGCCATCTGCCATCATCGATAAGCGACGAACAATAAGAAACGTACCCAAAACAGGGCAGATCAGACCAATTAAAATCCCTGAAAACAGGGTATACCGCAAAAAGTCATACTGCCACCAATCAGCAAGCATGTGCATATTCCTTCTTTCTTACCTATTTACAAAGCTTAATGATGATGAGACAAAAGTCTGACCGAATCACCGTACATACTTTGCAAGATTTTTTCTTGGTTATGCTCAAAATCGTGCGCCGTTCCATGGAAGTGAATTTTCTTCTGCACACAAGCCACCTTGGTCACCCATTGCGACATAACTCCCACATCGTGGCTGACGATCATCATCGTCAATCCGTTCTCTTCCTTCAGCGAGCGAAGCAAGCTGTAAAATTGATCAATCGATTCCTGATCGACCCCGACTGTTGGCTCATCGAGGATCAAAAGCTCCGGTTCAGCTACGAGAGCACGCGCTATAAATACGCGCTGCAATTGCCCGCCGGACAAGTTGCCGATTCGTTGATCCAGCTTTTCCAGCAAGCCGACTCGCTCCACCGCAGCCCGTACACTCTCATGATGCTGTTTCGTCAGTCTGCGAAAAAGACCTACTTTGCCGACCAATCCAGAAGACACGACTTCTCGCACCGTCGCCGGAAATCCACCCGCTCCATGCGCGACCTGTTGAGCGACGTAACCAATGCGATTCCATTCACGAAACTTGGATAGTGGTTGCCCGAACAGCTCCACTGTGCCTTTGTTTGGCGTCAACAAACCCAAGATCAGCTTCATCAGCGTAGATTTTCCTGACCCATTCGGCCCGACGATGCCCACAAAGTCTCCGCGCTCCAGTGTGAATTCAACCTCATCGAGAACCTGTTTGTCTTCATATTGAAAGGAGACGCCTGTGAGCTTAATGACAGGCACCTCTTGTTTATGTGGTTCCATGAAATATCCATCCCTTAAATCGGATTTGTTCTGATTTGATTCCCTTCATCGTACTACGATTTTGCCCGAACCACAAGCATCCTACTAACGAAAAAATGCCGCTTGGCAAGCGACATCTTTTCGAGGGAAAGCTTATTGGAGTGCTGTCTTTAATGTATTCATATTGTCGCGCATGATGGACAAGTAATCACGACCTGCTTTCACGTCGTCTTCCGTCAAACCTTCCAACGGATTGAGCGTGGCTGTCTTCACGCCAGCTTCCTTCGCAATCACTTCCGCTACCTTCGGAGAAACCAATGTCTCGAACAGCACATAAGAAATGTTGTGTTCTTTGACATGCTCCACCAAGCTCTTCAACTCTGATGTGGATGGCTCATCAGAAGGATTGACCCCAGAGATTGCTACTTGCTCCAGCCCGTATCGTTTTGCCATATAGCTAAATGCGCTATGAGAAACCATGAATTCTTTCTTCGGCGCTTGCGTAACCATATCTTTGAACTCTTTATCCAGTTGCTCCAGGTCTGTTGCTAGTTGTGTGTAGTTCTTTTCGTAATCGGCAGCGTGCGCTTGATCCTTTTGCACGAGCGTATTTTTGACTTTCTCCGCCTGTGCCTTCAGTTGCATCGGATCGAGCCATACATGAGGGTCCAGATCGCCGTGGTCATGCCCTGCTTCTTCTGCGTGTCCTTCTTCTGTATGTCCTTCTCCTTCATGCTCATGTTCAGATGCACGAATCAGCTCGAGACCTTCCGTCGCATTAATGATCGTTGTCTTGTTCTTATCGAGGTTGGTTACAGCCTTCTCTACCCACAGCTCCAAACCACTGCCGTTATAAGCGAAGATATCAGCTCCGGCCAGAGCGACCATGTCTTTTGCAGTTGGCTCGTAGTCGTGAGGCTCTACGCCAGCGGGAACCAGATTCGTTACCTCCACGTGTTCACCGCCTATTCGCTTCGCTACATATTCCAAGGGATAAATCGTCGTATATACTTTTGGCTTCCCGGAAGCGCCACTGCCAGTTTGCGGAGTACCAACCGTTTCGTTCGCTGCTCCACATCCCACCAGCCCCACTGCCGTAATGATACTTAGGGCTGCCAACATAACTCTTTTCATCTATATTTCCTCCTACTCCAATTCAAAATGATTCCGATTTACGTTCTCGTCGTTTTTCATTATACGGAGAGGCGCCCAAAAAGTAAATAGGATTTATTACGATTTAAATATCATAAGTGTTCATCTTCTCTTCCAGCTTCACAATTTCTCCATCTCATTATGATAAAATAACTGGCAGGAGGTATGTCCAAGATGAAACGTAATTCATGGTTAGCCATTACTTTTATCACCGCAGCTCTGCTTACTGCCGGCTGTGGCTCTACTGATCAAGCTGAACAGAATCATAGCGATCATACGCAGCACGCACCCAATGGTGATTTGCAGGAATTGACTGCTTCCGCTGATCAGCTACCGAAATTTTTAGACAACCAAGACCCTGTCATTATCGGTTCCTACAAAGTTGCTGCGGCAAATCGTGAGCTGCTCAAATCCATTCCATGCTATTGTGGTTGTGGTGAAAGTGCTGGACACGGGCATAATGGCAACTGCTTCATCAAAGAAGAAAAGTCTGATGGCTCCATTGTCTGGGATGACCACGGCACTCGTTGCGGCGTATGCATGGAAATCGCCGTTATTTCCGGCAAGATGAAAGAAGAAGGCAAATCTACAAAAGAGATTCGAAACTACATAGACCAAACCTATGGGCAAGGCTACGGAAAACCAACCCCTACCCCGATGCCTTCCTAAACACATATAACAAGACTTCCCGATGAGGAAGTCTTTCTTTTTCCCTTTTATGGAATAGAATGATACATAGATATTCGAGGTATCGAAATCCGAGGCATAAGGAGGTCGCTATGGCAGTTAACAAAGAGTTGATGAAAGGCAGTACCGTCATTCTCGTTCTTACCCTGCTGGAACAAAAGGCAATGTACGGCTATGAGATGATCAAGGCGATGGAAACGAGCTCGAACGGTGTGCTGTCTCTCAAAGAAGGCACCCTCTATCCTATTCTTCATACCCTTGAGTCCGAAGGAAAGGTCGAGGCGTTTTGGAGCGAAGGTGAAGGAGAGCGAAAACGTAAATACTATCAAATCACCCGCGAAGGTAAGAAGCATCTCAAAGAGAAAAAACAGGAGTGGGAATCTTTTCGTACCGCTGTTGACTCCGTGTTAGGAGGGCAGGCAACATGAGCGAAAACAAGCGAATTGTACATTACATAAAAGAAGTTTGCGATCAGATCAAAAACAAAGAGGTTCATGCAGCGATTACGCTAGAATTGGAGAATCATTTCGCTGAAAAGATCGAGGATTATCGTGAGGCTGGATATAAGGAAGAAGAAGCGACTCGGATTGCGATTGCGGAGATGGGTGATCCTATCGATGTAGGGCGGCATCTTCATCAGGCGCATAAGCCGCGGATGGAGTGGGGGATTGTTTCGATCGTGGGAATCCTACTCGCTATCGGGCTGGTTACCCTGTATTCTCTTCATATTGCGGAAGATAATCGTAATTTGATCGGGAGACAACTGGTCGGAATCATAATCGGAACAGTCCTCCTCGTGGCGATTCTCTTTTGGGATTACAGTAAATTAAAGAGGTATAGTAAGATTCTGTATTTCGGCACGATGATCTTACTCCTATATACACTGCTCGCAGGGAGACCTATAGCCGGTATCCAGTATCTGAACATCGGAGATTCTCCACTCCATTTTATTGGAATCAGTCCCTTCCTGTTCATCGTAGCCCTCGCAGGAATTTTCACAGAGTGGAAGGAGCGCAATCGCTACACCATCGTAAAAATGATTTCGTACTTCCTACCGCCTTGCCTGCTTCTCACGTTAGGCGAATACGAATTTGCCGTTTTCTTATATGTCGGTGGCTACATCGCGCTCGTGATTGCCGCCAAGCCTAAAAAGCTTGTTGTACTGAGCTACCCCGCCATGGTTTTCGCTTGTGTCGGCGGGATGGTTTACCTGTTCGCTAAACCTTATCAACTAGATCGCCTGTTTTTCTTCTTGAATCCGTACCTCGAACCGGATGGAAGAGGATATATCATCATTCAATCCATGAAAGCCATCCAGTCAGCTACCTTATGGGGTCAAGGCTTCGGTGCCTCTCTAGATGCATTGCCCGCCCTTGAGTCTGACTATATTTTTGCCTACATGGTGTATATCTTTGGACCAATTGTAGGGATAGCCTTTTTCATTCTGGGCGTTATTCTGCTGCTTCGTTTGCTCCATGCCATCAGACGAGTAAAAGATTTGTACGGATCCTTGCTGTTATCCGGTATGATTGTACTCTTTTTCACGCCGTTTTTCTGGGGTATTTTCATGACTGTCGGTCTGGCTCCCCCTATAACTGTGAATCTACCATTCGTTGGCTTTGGAATCGTGCATACCGTATTGCAAATGGCCTTGATGGGACTCGTCCTGAACATTTATCGAAGAAAAGACATCCAGCCTTTAACCAAAGCCTCCTAATAGAAAAAGGGAGTAAAGCCCCTGCGCTCTACTCCCTTTTTGTATTTTATCAGACTGTTCCTTAAGCAGGCGCTACCGCAAGCATGCGCTCCAAGGAAGCACGCGCCGCATCAGCAACATCCTCCGGAACAAAAATCTCCGGCTTCATATTCTCCAGCGCCTCGACGCACTTTTTCAGATTGTTCACCTTCATATTCGGGCAAACAAGGTACTTGGAAGCGAAAATGAACGTTTTGTCCGGGCTGTCCTTTTCCAGCATGTAACGTGTGCCGTCTTCCGTTCCGATAATAAACTCTTTGTGCGAAGACTCACGGCAGTATTTCAAAATACCGGTCGTGGAACCAACGTAGTCAGCCAGGGAAACCACTTCTGGGCGGCACTCCGGATGAACGACAACCACAGCCTCAGGGTGTTGCTGCTTCAACGTCATGATGTCTTCTACAGACAATTGGTCATGCGTGTTGCAGTACCCTTCCCAAATAATCATTTTCTTGTCCGTAAATTGGGATACATAGTGGCCAAGGTTTTTGTCCGGCACCCAAATGATCTCGTCACTGTCGATCGACTCGATCACACGCTTCGCGTTGGACGACGTACAGCAGATGTAGGTTTCTGCTTTGACATCCGCAGAAGTATTGATGTAAGCCACTACTTTTGCATTTGGATGCTGTGCTTTGAGCTTGCGGAGCCCGTCTACGTTCACCATGTCCGCCATCGGACAGCCAGCCCGTTCATCGGGAATAATGACGGTCTTCTGGGGATTGAGAATTTTTGCACTTTCTCCCATAAAGTGAACGCCACAGAACAAAATCACATCGGCATCCGTTTCTTTCGCTTTCTGCGCTAACCCAAAGGAATCTCCAATGAAGTCAGCGACCTCCTGAATCTCGGGACGTTGGTAAAAGTGAGCAAGAATGATGGCATTACGCTCTTTCTTCAACTGCAGCAGTCGTTCACGTAACTCAGCGTTGCGCTGGGCTTTTTTTTCTAACGCTAAAGCGTCCATGGAAAAAATCCCCCTACGGTGGTGTCATAATTTACGGTCATTGTAAGCGTATAACCTCACCTTGTCAACGTGGTACATTTGGAACGAAAAAAGCAGAAACCGGCCCGTACAGACGCAGTCTCTGCTTTTTCATTCTCTTACTCGCCTTTTTCTCCGAGAACACGCTCCCGAATAAATCGGGCAACGCCTTCCTCATTATGGTGTGGGGCGATATATTTGGCCACCTGCTTGATCTCGTCAGAGGCATTTTCCATCGCGACGGAATATCCTGCGCCTGTTAATGCCTCTCGATCGTTTTCTGCATCGCCGAATGCCATTACTTTCTCTGGGGAGATTGCCCATTTCTCACAGAAGTATTGAAGCCCTTCCCATTTGGAAACCCCTTGAGGAATCACTTCGACATTCTGCTTGCCGGATGAAGTGATCGTCACTTGCCCGCTCCATGGCTTCAGCTGCTCTTTCACCCACTCCAGACGATCCGGGTCATGATGCCAGATGAAGAACTTGACGATTTCTACTTCCCCGGACTCTACTTTTTCCAGCATCTCTGCCAATGGCACTACATGAGCGAGCCTGTAGTAAGGAAAATTCAAGATCGAGAACCCTTCCACAGATGCATCCTCACTCAAGGTAGCTTCCAAGCGTTCACGGTCTTCTTTGATCATCCAGCGATTGCTGTTGGTATCATGAAGCTCATAATAAATTGTTTCTTGCCTCAGTGCATGGATCGCACCGATTACCATCTCAGTAGGAAGGAGCGATCGACGGACCAGCGTGCCATCCCCTTCGAAAACAGCAGCCCCATTGCTACAGACATACCCGTCAAAAGGAAAGGAATCGATCGGAATTTGAGCGGAGCCATACATCCTGCCTGTAGACAAAACGAGTTTGCAGCCTTGCTGTTGCAATTGGCGAAGTGCTTCTTTCGTTCCTTCTGTCAGCTTTGATTCGTGAGTTAGTAAGGTTCCATCCATGTCAAATGCAGCCATGCCCGGTGTAAGCAACATATCCTATCCCTCTCATTCGCTTTGGATTTGCCATGAGTCAACATTGTGGAGGAGAAGAAAAACCACAGCTCTCTTCGACTCTGACACGCCAGCAGGGGGGATTCACTGGCCGTCTACACTTAAAAAAGCGGACCGTCGAGCCAAAGCCACCCTACGGGCGGAAGTTTCTCAAAGAAGAAGTGTTCGACAAGCGTGGTCCCCTTTTTTAAGTTCCGACTAGGTAGGCGTTGTCAAGGTCTACGAGCCCTGTGCTTTTTCTTCTCACTAGCTTTATTGGTTCATCGATACCTTTTAAAAACGTAACTTAATACTTTCCGATATTGCAAAAAAGGGCACCTGAGGCGCCCCTTATTGTTTCGGTTCTTCGTTTGTATCTTCTTGCTTTGGTTCTTCTTTTACTTCTTCCAGCTTCGGTTGAATGTTCACGACCACATCATTGTTGTCTTGTGGATCGTTATCCATTTTACCTGTCTCGATCAATTGCTTGATCTGCTCAGAATCAAGAGTCTCGACACGGAGCAGCGTGTTCGCAATCAGATCGAGCTGATCACGGTGCGTCGTAAGCAATTCTGTACACTTCGTATAGCACTCGTTGATAATATTTTGCATTTCCTGATCGATCTCGTACGCAATCTGATCGGAGTAATTACGCTCATTGCCATAGTCGCGGCCCAGGAATACCTGACCTTGACTCTTACCGAACTGCATCGGTCCGAGCTTGCTCATTCCGTATTCGGTAATCATGCTGCGAGCGATAGCAGTCGCGCGCTGGAAGTCATTATGTGCGCCGGTACTAATATCCCCAAGCACGATTTCCTCGGCAACACGTCCACCCAACAGGCCGACGATTTTGTCGAGCAGGTCTGTTTTGGTAGCAAAGAAACGGTCTTCCTTCGGCAACATCACTGTGTATCCGCCAGCTTGGCCGCGCGGAATGATTGTTACCTTATGTACCATTTCTGCATTTCTCAGGTGATATCCGATGATCGTATGACCAGCTTCGTGGAAGGCAACCAGACGGCGTTCATCTTCGCTCACTACGCGAGACTTCTTCGCTGGACCGGCAATCACGCGGTCAATCGCTTCATCTACCTCAGTCATGTTGATTTGCTTTTTGTTTCTGCGGGCAGTCAAGAGAGCCGCTTCGTTCAGCAAGTTCTCCAAATCTGCACCAGTGAAGCCCGATGTACCACGAGCAATCACTTCCAGCTTCACGTCTTCACCAATCGGCTTGTTGCGGGCATGAACCTTGAGCACCGCTTCACGGCCTTTGATATCAGGACGATCTACTGTAATTTGACGGTCAAAACGTCCCGGACGCAAGAGAGCCGGGTCGAGAATGTCAGGTCGGTTGGTCGCTGCGATCATGATGATCCCTTCGTTTCCTCCAAAACCGTCCATCTCTACGAGCAACTGGTTGAGAGTTTGCTCGCGTTCGTCGTGGCCGCCGCCGAGTCCAGCTCCGCGTTGACGACCAACAGCGTCAATCTCGTCAATAAAGATAATGCAAGGAGCATTTTTCTTCGCATTTTCAAACAGGTCACGAACGCGGGATGCACCTACCCCAACGAACATTTCCACGAAGTCAGAACCAGAGATACTGAAGAACGGTACACCAGCTTCGCCTGCAACAGCGCGAGCGAGCAAGGTTTTACCTGTACCCGGAGGACCTACGAGCAGTACCCCTTTTGGAATACGAGCGCCAACCGCATTGAACTTTCGGTTGTCTTTCAGGAAGTCAACGACTTCCTCCAGCTCTGCCTTTTCTTCGTCTGCTCCTGCTACATCGTCAAATGTAACGCGTTTCTTCTCTTCGTTGTAAAGCTTCGCGCGGCTTTTACCGAAGTTCATTACTCGGCTTCCGCCACCTTGGGCGTTGTTCAGAAGAAAGAAAAACAGGATGAAGATGATGACAAAAGGAATGATAGAGGTCAAGAACGTGAGCCAAATGCTATTGCCCTCCGCAGGATTGAACGCTACATTCTTCACCTTTTGTGCATCGATTTTCTCTTCGACTAGCTTAACAACATCTGAGTCATACAAAGGAACATTGGTAAAAAATTTGTTGCTTTCCTGTCCCGGAATAGCTTTTGCCAACGTACCCTCGACCCTGTAAGTACCATTCTCTGGTCGAAGCGCCAACTCAGTGACGTTGTCAGCTTTTAGCTGTATCCGGAATTCCTGATATGTAAGTTTCCCAACCTTATCAGTACCGGAGAGGATGAAATTCACGATCCCGACCGTGACAAGAAAAATCAGTAGGTAGAACCCGGTATTACGAAAAAAGCGATTCATTCCTTACCTCCTCTCACGAACAGACACTTTTCACATTTTATCATAGAAAGCACAGTCTCCACAACAAACCTACTTTGTGTAGACCTCAGGCTTCAATACACCAATATAAGGCAGATTACGGTAGTGCTCGTCATAGTCCAAGCCGTATCCCACAACGAATTCGTCTGGAACATCGTAACCCTTATAGTCTGGTGAAATATCCACCTTGCGACGCTCTGGTTTGTTCAAGAGAGTCACCACTTTTACAGAAGCAGCTTCCCGATGGCGCAACAGCTCTACCAAGCGGCTCAGCGTCAGCCCACTGTCCATGATGTCTTCTACAACCAGCACATGTCTGTTTTGCACAGATGTATCGAGATCCTTCAAGATTTTCACCATGCCGGAGGATTCTGTCCCGCTTCCGTAGCTGGAAACAGCCATGAAATCCATTTCGCACGGAATATCCATGTGACGGATCAGATCAGCCATGAAAACGACTGCACCTTTCAGCACGCAGATGACCAATGGATTTTTATCCTTGTATTCTGCAGCCAGCGTCTTGCCTAATTCTTGAACTTTTACCGCGATATCCTCTTCTGATAGCAAAATCTTCTCGATGTCTTGATTCATGAAAAAACCTCCCGCCAATCTTCTCCAAACTCTACCCGCACGTGTAGAAAACGCCTGGTCTGTCCACTGACAGGCGCTACGGCGGAACGGCGCACACCTGGTATCAAAATCACCTCATCGCCCGCCGTCAAAAGCGGAAGTTTGTCACGCCATGCTCGCGGAAATTTGGCATCAATCAATAAATCCTTTAGCTTCTTCTTTCCATCTGCTGAGCCAAACAGGGTGATGCGGTCTCCAGGTTTTCGGTTACGCAAATACAGCGATCCTGGCAACTGATCGGCATCAAAGACCGCTTCATTCGCCGGAAGTCGCTCCCAATCCAGGGGACCTTCCAGGTAAGTAATATGTACCGTGGCCTTGCTCTCGTCGATCCAGGTTACACCGGGAACGGCGAGCTCGTAACTATACGTATGTATGCGATCCTGTCGCTTTCTACGACGAAAAGTGATTCGCTCGTACACCCGGTCAACTACCAGGTCATTCGGCAAATGCAATTCCGCAGAAGGGCGACTTCCCCCTAGCATGTGCAAAACGGTCTCCACATGTTGCGAAGACCATTCGGTATGTTTTGAGAGATAACTTAATATTAGAGTAATCATTCTCCTTTGTAAAGCAACGTCACAAGTTTGAAACTTGTCATTGTCCATCAAAAATGCTTCGGGTTTTTTCTCAATCGTTACCTCTTGCAACTGCTCAATCGCCAGCCTCATTAAAAGTGCTTCATCCTGCCGGATTGCCTCTGCGGTAGCCAAGATATGCTCCCGATACTTGTCATTCACTTTTTCCAATAAGGGCATGACATCCAGACGCAGCAGATTGCGCGTATACTTGCGCGATTGGTTGCTGCTATCCTCACGAGGGACGAGTTGATGTTCCCGACAGTAGCCTTCCAGTTCTTGACGCGTTTTATGCAAGAGCGGACGCACGAGCTCAATCCGACAATCCGCAAGCATTCTTCGCTTCGGCATCCCTGTCAGTCCATTCAACCTACTGCCTCGCACAAAACGAAAAAGAATCGTTTCCACCTGATCGTCAGCATGATGAGCCAATGCCAGCTTGGTCGCTCCTTGCGCCAGACCTACCTCTCGATACAGCCGATAGCGAATGTCGCGACTTGCTTCTTGCCCGCCCAGTCCCGTTTTTTCCATATAAGCGGGGACGTCGTACTCAAACAGGTGGAAAGCTACGCCGAGCTCACGACTCAGCTCTTCTGCATAGAGTGCGTCCTGCCTTGCTTCTTCCCCACGAAAGCCGTGGTTCAGATGGACAGCATGCAGCTTCCAATTATACTGATATTGTTTATTGAGAGAAGCCAATATATGCAACAGTGCGGTAGAATCGTTGCCGCCGGAAATTCCGACAACAATGGTCTCACCTGAAAGCAAAAGCCCCTCGGACTCAATCTCGTTGCGCACTCTTGCCAGCATAGCGGGCTCCTTTCCAAATCGTCAGAACCGAAATTCCAAATATAAGTCCAGAAGCAATCGCGCCAGCCACCATCAAAGTCTTGGTCGCCAGTGTAATCCCCCCGACATAATCGTTGTTCACAAAAGCAAGCATGGCTTTGTAAGCCAACGATCCTGGCACCAGTGGAATAATGCCCGCGACACTAAAATTCGTAGAAGGAACTCGCAGTATAATAGATAAGAGCTGACTGAGCAAAGAGACAGCAGCAGCCGAAACAAACGTCGACAACAAAACCTCTGCGCCGTAGATAGGGAGAATGGAGTATACGAGAAAACCGACCACTCCGGCTAAACCACCCGCTACGATTGTTCGAACCGGCACATTGAACAGCACACACCACGCTACTGAAGAGGCGAAGCTAAGCGCCAATCCTTGTAACAACATCGTACTCACCTCGTAAACGAAAGAATAATGGCTGTGGCTACCGCTACGGAAACAGCTGTCAACATGGCTTCTACTCCGCGTGAAACACCTGCAACCAAATCACCAGCCATCAAATCCCGAAGCGAGTTGGTGATGGCGATCCCCGGAAACAACGGAAGCATCGCACCAATAATAATGATGCTTAAATGCAATTGCGGAAAGACCGTCACGGTCAACAACGCGAAAAGTCCCCCTAGTAAAGCGGCGGAGAACTCCGTAAAAAACTTCATCCGGACAAACTGTTCTAAATATTCCTGGCTCAGGTTCACAATCAACCCCGCCATCGCAGAAGGAATCAGACTAGCCCAATCTCCCCCTGCAAGCATAGAAAAGGAGCCGCTGGCCGTAGCGGCTGCTAGATGCTGCAACCATTTCGGATAGATTTGCTTTTTCTGATCGATCTCACGCAGCGTCCGATAGGCTTGCTCCAAATTAATTTTTCCACCGACAAACTGTCGGGAAACATCATTCACTAGCGTAATTTTATTGAGGTTGGTCGTACGTTTGGGGGTGCGAACCATTCTTGTATGATCCAGTCCACTGCAACGAAAGGACAAGATGATGCTCGTGGGCGTAGCAGAGCTGTTGACGTCATCCATCCCCGCAGCCTTCGCAATCAATGCCATTGTCTCTTCCGTCCGGTATGTCTCCCCACCGTTTTTCAAAATAATCGAGCCTGCCAACAAGCAAGTATCCATCACCAAATCTGAGGACACGAACCGTCACATCCTTCACATAAACCATGCGTAATACAAAGTGCCAGCCAATAGGAGTAACGAGGCGACAAAAAGACCGCTAATGCCCGCTCCTGGATTCCCTTTCGTCCGCGCTTTCTTTTGCGGCTTTTGCGGTTTGGCGCCCATGCTATCTCGCAAGACTGCCAACAGCTCCGCTCGCATTTCTTTCGCGGTCGCAAATTTACCGTGAAACGCCTTCAATAAAGGCTCCCGGTAAGGATACAGGCTGTCACTTTTTCGTATTATATCACAGAGCAATATCGTGTGACGTGGGTCACCAAGGCTGTTTTTCCACGTTTCCGCTCCAACCGTCAGACGCACCATCATCACGGCTGTTGAGAACAGATCATAACTTACTTCAGCCCGTCTATCACCTGCGTGCCAAAAAGCTCGATCATACTCTTCTGTAAACTGCCGAACGGCGTTTCCCAGCTTGGTCACTCCACCGAAATCAATCAAGCGTACCTGCTTGTCCGTTTGGGTAACCATCACATTCTGCGGTTTCAAATCACCAAAAATATAGCCATGCTGATGCAAAACATCCAGTCGCGCCAGCAATTGAACCATCATCACGGCCACCCAGTCCGTACCCTCTTGCTTGATATATTCATCCAATTGCAAGCCTTGAAGATACTCCATGGCATAAAACGTACAGGCCTTCCCGTTTACAACGAGATCGTCCACGTCGCACAGGAGCGGTCCCACTTTGGAATCCCGCCCCTGCTGTGTGCTTTTCAACACATTCACTTCCATTAAAATGTCTATGCCTTCCACACCGACCTTAACCGCGCGCTGTACGCCACCTTGGGATACCAAGTACACGGTCCCGTTTGCACCACGCCCCAACTCCCGTAAGACGTGGTACGCTTTTTTGTTCCATTTGCCTGTAAAGTGCTTGGGCAGGTCGGGGGTGGCTGCCTTAAAAGACATGGTCACGCAGCATTCCGTTCGAGTCATCCTCTTCGTCTTGGTCGATGTAACGCTCTTGCAGCGAGCGTGGGAGCTTGTCCTGCTCAAACAGGGCAATTGCCTCTACGATGGCGGGGCCTGTAGGAGTAATTCCGCTCATCGCCAAATCACTCGTAATTTGATGGGCCTGCTCGACCTTTTCTGTCCACGGAATGCGGATATCGAGATGCTTTTGTTTCCCCGGAAATGAACCGACTGCCATTCTGCTTTGTCCACTCCGCGAATGCAGACTGATACTGAAATCGTGTATCGCTTGCTGAACAGCCGACAGCTTTGGCTTCATACTTCCTGAGGTATCCACCAGCATCACGACGTTCAAGCTGCTTTTTTCACCTAACTCGTCAACCATACCGGCAACCTGCACTCTTTTATCAGGTGCCAGCTCCTCTATTCCGGAATCGCCCAAAATCTCTTTTAATTCTTTATTGACCACTTGATGAATGGTGCGCGTCATTGCTTTTCGCGTCAGCATTTGTACCGTTTGCGCAAGCTGTTGGGGGTACACGATGTCGCAGAGTCCACCACCTGCTTCCGCAATATCCCTGATTTCCTTCTCCCCTTTTTCACCCAACTCACTCTTGTCGATTACACCAATTACATTGACCGTAATCCCTTGCTCCCGTGCCAATGCCGCTGCAGCAACGGGACTCATCCCCGAGTTGGAGCAGCCGTCTGTCACTACCAGTATTTGACGAAGTGTCGCTTCTTTCACAATAATCTCCCCATTCGATCTGTTTTGTCAGTCCCAGCTCCGTGTAGCGACCGTTCATTCACTTCACTTCGCAGGGTATTTTTAGCAACAGTATCGACGGGTATTGACGAAAACATACTCCTAACTCACAATCCGTGGACGCTCGAGCTTCTCCATCCCATGCACCGCTATGGCAGCCCACTGTGGTACAAAGCGGTCAATTCGCGCCACCAACACGGTCATGTCATCAACAATTTGTCCGGAATGCTGGCGAATGACTTTTTCCAATAGTAAATCAGCAACCTCCTGTGGATCATTCGTTTCCAGTTCGCTGATAATTCGCTTCATCCACGCTTGCCTATTCTCAATATGGCGCGGCGCCTCATAGATGCCATCAGACATCATGACGAGCAAATCACCTGGCTTGAGCATACGAGATACGACATCCACCTCGATTTCTTCCAAAATCCCTACCGGCAGGTTGTTGGCGGTGATCGTGATGACATCTTTATTTCTTTTGACAAAGCTCGGGGTGGAGCCGATTTTCACAAAACGCGTATGAGCTGTTTGCAAATCTATCAGAGCCAAGTCCACCGTCGCGAACATTTCCTCCTTCGATCGCAGGGCGAGCACGGAATTAACAGTTTTGATCGAAATTTTTTCGTCCATACCAGAACGTAGAAGCTGCTGGAGCATATCGAGGGCGGATTGACTCTCTATGGATGCCCGCTCGCCATTTCCCATTCCATCGCTGATCGCCAGCGCCATTTTTCCATTACCCAAATCCATCGTGCGGAAGCTGTCACCGGATAATAGCTTGCCGTCTTTGGCCGCACCTGCGACCCCGATATCGATCTCATACGTTTTGGCGGAAGCAAGGCACATCGTGCATGAACCGTCTTTTTGTGCTTCACAATGCCGCTCGCGAACCACAATGTTTTCTCCCAAAATCTCCGTGAGCATGGGAGCCACGATCTTCGCGCATTCATCGCGGCCATAGCAAGTCGGCTGACTGATTTCGATATCGACCTTCCCTTCTTCCAAGCTGTGTATTTCTACGCGGCGTACCGACAGGCCCAAGCCCTCCAATGCTTGTGAGACCTGTTTTTCCTGAAAGCTCAGCTCCATTCCCTCTCGTTGTATTTCCCGGGCAAAATCACTCATGACACGAGAGACCCCCGATAGCTGATCAGCTACGAGCATCCGGCTTTCTTTTACCTGCTTTTTTAGTTGGTCAAACGACTGCTGGCGATCGTATTCTTGCTCCATTACCGTCATGACCTTTTCGGTTTTGACACACTTTCGCTCCCAATCACGCGGCGGAGTAATGCCAGCCAAGGTACCGTTCTCATACACTTTTTCCATTAAAAAGCGCATTCCCTCATAGGTCGATTGCGTATCTTTTTCCCAGCATTGTTCTTTTTTCCAGCATTTCTGGCAGGTGAATTCAGATACGCGGCTGAGAAAGGCATCGGCCTGTTCTTCTATTTCTTCAGGATCGGCTGTCTGGGCAAAGCTATGGGAAAGTTGCGTAAACAAATCGGAGAATTGCTGGATTTTACCCGCTGTCACATCGCGAACTCTACGCATGTATTCTTGATGGGATTGTAGATTCTCGGGAGTCCCGGGGATAAATCGGGCTACTTTTTTCCAAAGAGCAGCAGGGGTCAGAATGAAGAGCACAATGGCCAGAGAGGTTTCAATCAAGGAGTAGTAGAGTGTCTCTTCTGCTCCACCGTAAATCGCAAGAATAGCAGTACCGATCAACAAGCCTGCGGATACGCCCACTTTACCGCCTTCCTTCAGCAAGCCTGCCAGAAGACCGGAAAAAGCGAGCAGATTGATTTGTAAAAGAGCACTCACATTAGCCAAACTGAGGATGAGACCTGTGACCACACCAACAGCCGCACCGATCGTGCCACCACCGACAAAAGCAAAGACGAGCAGCAAATAGCGTGTAAGTACATGCTCCATCGAAATGCCTTCGACCATCCAATCAACAGTACCCGTCATCAAGGAAGCCAGTAAAATGACTAACGAAACGATCTCTTCATTTTTGAGAGGTTCGTAAGGCTTCGCCAAATGAATGATCGATAAGGACTGGATGAAGATGAGCGTCAGTACAAAGCCTAGAATCGCTTCCACTGCTACCATCACGAGCTCGTAGGTCGTTACCTGATTGGTCAGAACCGCATACAACAGACGGCTGATGAAAATCGTCCCGACGACCAGCAAAGGCGTCCGTGAAAAGTCTTTCTTACGCATTTTATTCATCAGCTTGCAGGCAAACAAGGCAAGTATCACGCTCAAGGCGGTTTCCAGTCCAACAGGCACCGACTGGGTAAAAGCGCCAATAATAAGAGCCATCCCCGTGACAAGCAAACAATCTCGACGAATATAAAACATGACAATGAAATACGGTATAGCAAAGGGGGTTAGCTCTTCCACGATTAGAGCTCGTCCTAATAAGAAGCCCATAAGGATGGGGAGAATATTCCACTTCTCTATGAAATCTGCTACTTTTTCTCCCCACGTCTGGGCAGTGGTACCCATTCGATCGGACACTTGCCGCGTCCAAGCCTGTCCGGCTTGTGTTACGTTTTTGTTCGCAATCATTTCACTCCACCCCGTTCTTGGTCAATGTGTTTCTCCATTATACGGAGGGGGCATTGTAAAATTTGTCAAAAATCCAGCGGTTATTCACAGAATCGTGCGACAAAATCAGTAACGAAAACGGACAAAAAAAACCGACGTTATGGCGGATAACGTCGGCTGACAGGTGATTCGCGCTTTGCGAAACGGGCTTAGGATACTTTATTCGTCAAGACTTTGAAATGACCTTCCTATTTTTACAGTCAAAATGCGCTTTTCATAAAGAAAGAAAAGTCATAATTTTCCGAATCAAAGAGACCGATTGCGACCCTTTTTCTCTACGCTTTTCTTCAAGGAGGACTGCCTGTCTTCACTTTCTTTCAAAAAGCGGTTCAGCTTTTCTTCAAAACCTTCACTTCGTGCCCGCTGATAGCGGGGTGGCCGTTCCTTTTCCATCGTTTTTTTGATAGAGAGCCCGATTTTGCCCTCTCGGAGGCTGAGGACTTTTACCTTTACCGTGTCTCCTATTTTTAAAAACTGATGGATATCCCGGACATAGACGTCAGCAATTTCACTAATATGCACCAGTCCGGTCACATCGCCAGGCAGCTGTACAAACGCTCCGAATTTGGTGATACCCGTGACTTTCCCTTCCAGTATGCTCCCAACCTCGATCTCCATGATGTGGAATGCCTCCCTCTCGTTGAAGATCAGCTGTATACTCAATCCGGAATGATATAGATGCTTTCGCCCTGCTTGGTAAACAAAATTCGCTTACGGACCAGCTCTGCCAAGTACTCCTGATCGTTTAACCGGCTTGCTTCATAGTTCAGATCCTCTTGCTTTTGCTGCAAGATCGCTGATTCTTGCTTCAGGGCTTCCAGCTCTGTCTCCTTCTTGGACAACTCGCCACTTTGCAAAAACAAGGTATAGCTAGTCCAGACGAAAAAACACAGGATCACAAAGAAAAAGAGACGCATTCTCCTTCTTTGCCCTTTTCGGTTAATGGAAGAGGTTCTTGCTTCCTTCATCAGTACGCCACCTCGAATCTACTCCCGCTTTCTCTTTGAGTGAAACCAATTCTTCCAATTGGTCCAAATTCCTGTTGTTTTTCCGTACATTTTTTTCCACAAATGTTGACTCCATCCGGCAAAAGGAGAGGTGACAAAACGCGTCACTTTCCACAAAAAGCCGAGGATCGCGAGCAACACGGAATACAAAAATGTCAGCACCATGATGATCACTCGGAAAAGAAAGAGCACAGGACGTACGAGCAGGATGTCAATAATTTTTACGACCGTACGGTAAAACCACTGACAGAATTTTATCACGCGGTGCAAGAAAAGGATATACTTCTTACTACCCATTAAGAAGTACAGCCACGCGCCAAATATCATTCCAAAAAATATCGGAAACCGAATAATCCCGTCGTTCACTTTCACCAAAATCAAGAAGACAGCACCCATACTGCCCACCCAAAAAAGGATGTCAAAGAAAAAGACCAACCAGAGTGGCAGTCTGGCCTTGCCCTTAAATACATGGTACGTATCGAATCCCATCCCCATCAGTGCACCACACGTCGACATGGCTAATACCGTCTGCAACTGGATGACGATGTTCACTTGAATAACTTGCCGAAGAATCCTCTCGACCGATCGCCGGCCTGCCCTTGCTCCAGATAGGCCATCTCGTGAACGAGCCCCTCGATCGCTACTTCTCCGGTTTCCAGACTCAGATTTTTCATATGCAGGTTTTGGCCTCGTATGGTTAAAAAGCCGCCGTCCGTCTCCAAGAGGAATTCTTCGCTGTCAAAGCTTTCGACGTTTTTTACTCCCGATATCGCTAAGCTGCGACGATTAATCATCACGACTTCATGACGTGGCCGTCTCGTGTGATCGTTCATGATTACTCCCTCCTCACGTACCCTTCTTGTACTATCGTATGGGGAGGGATGTCCTCTTAGAACAAAAATGGTCAATACCGTTTTTGTTGACCTGCAAGCGGTCGCATTACCTCTAATGAAAAAGAAAACCCCGTATAAATACGGGGTTTTCGTCTAATTGTCCTTACTTGTAAACGGTGTAGTTCCCGTTCACATAGATGATTTTGTAACCGGTACGCTCCGTGATGGTTTTAAGAGGCAGGGTAGGAACGTTGTTTTTCAGCTGAACAGCTGCAGGCAGCGTTACATTTTGGCCATTGATGGTCGCTACGTTTGAACCGACCTTGAATTGCATAACCGTATTGCCGCTCACGACTTTGGCAGTCGTTTTGGTGTAGCTGATCGAAAACCCGAGGGCATCACGGAAAAATGTAGTTGGCATCAGCGTGTTGCCATTTACGGTATACGGTGCCACTGCGAGTCCGGTTGTTTTACCAGCCTTCGTAAAGGAAGCAACGTTCTGCTTGAAGCTCACACCATTCAGCGTCACGATGGTCGCCGGACGAGAGAAGAGCAAGCCTCTCTCCTCAGAATTGTAGACGCCAATGCTGTACACACCTGGCGTAGCAGGATTCACAATGCCAGCTGTCTCGGCGATATTGACCTGAGCTGCTGTTTTTGCCGGAATATCCTGGGCAGGAATAATAATCAGATTTTGTCCGCGCACACCAACAAAGCTAGCGGCCACACCGTTCACCGTTACTGTGTTCGCTGGTAGGTAGGCTGGGACACGGAAGCCAACTGGAAGTACGACTTCAATGAAGCCCTGATTGCGAACAATCGGAGCACCCATCGCCTTGATGCCAATCGAAATACCAGCAGGAGTAGAGGCAGTCGCTCTCGTCAGCCCAACCGTTGCCAATGTGTTATCCACCGCGACTGGTGGAGTCACTCCAGTAACTTGAAACTCCTTCGACTTATAGGTCTTGTTGTCGATTTTAGCCGTCACGGTATATGTTCCCGCTGTTCTCGGAGTGGTCAAGTAGCCTTCGAATGCAAACTTGATGGTCGCGCGATTCGTGCTAGTGAATCCGTAAGGCGTGCGGAAATAAACCTTATTCCCCAACACACTTACATTCGTCACTTGAGCGTTATTGACGGTGACGCTATTGCTGGTAAGAACTGGTGGAACGGTTACTCCACTTGGGAATTCAACTTCGATTTCTGCGTTCGACCCCAGCTTGGTGGAAAGATCCACATCAAACGTATAGCTCGTACGCGCTCCCGCTGAACTGTCCGACAAAGAAACGGTGAATGGCGTATTGCTTGTGTTTGTAATCTCTACATCTTTTGACTTGTATTCCTTGCTGTCATATTCCACTTCATACGAATAGTACTTGTCTGGCTTGGATGGGTTTACAATCCCTGCGGAAGAGGTAAACTCCAGCTTTATGTAGCTATCTCCGTCTGCACCACTCGGAATCTCAATTCGAATCGAGTCGTTATCGAGAATCGAGACGTAATCCGGTTTGTACCCGTTAACCTTCACATCAGATTTGCTGATGCTCTTTGGCAGCATGTCCTTGGAGGGGAAATTCACATAAATGTATTTGCCCTCTTTCAGCTTGCTTTTCGAGGAAAGATTAAATTTCCCGAGCGTTAAGGAGATGGTGTCCTCGGCATTTTTACTGCTATGGGAAGCCTCGAAGTCACCCTTGCTGCTACTGCTGCTACTAGACGAAGATTTGCCGATCGTAATCTTGTCGCCCTTGTAGCTGGTCTCTGCACTTGTTTTTACTTCGATTTCGTAACTACCCTTGTCTTCCGGGTTGGTGATATTATCAATCGTCAGTATTAGTACAGTACCTTTTTTGATCTTTTCATCGATTTCGACCTCAACCACATTTTTGCTTACGTATACGTTGTCGATTGAAATCTTGTTTTTATCGTCATCTTTTAGCGTGACATCCGATGTTTTCAATTTTTTATCCACCGAATATTCGGATGGGAACCTAACGAAAATACTGTCACCCGATGATAAATCCTTGTTGATTTCAAACTCAATCGTATATTCTGTTTCCTCATCGGCACCTGTATCGTCTGCAGAAACATCCTCAATAGAGAGAGCATAAGCCGCTTTTGGCTCGAGCATCAGTGGACTTGCCAATACCGCGGTGGCCAGCAGCACCGAGATCCCTTTGTTTACGCTTTTGTTCATCGGTAACGCCTCCTTCTCTATAATTCCCTACTATGATAGGTAATGTTCGGCAGGAAAGGGTTACAGACTGGTAACGAATGATTTTACCCCACGCAAAAGAAGCTGCCCGATGACACAGGCAGCTTCTTCTTTTTGTACTATCTACTGGTTCGACAGGCTCTTCAGGATGGCATCGCCTTTCTCACCAATTTTCACGATAGCGTATTTGGCATTTCGCTCGACTTCAAGTCCGGTTCCTTCTGGGACAAAATAGCTTTCTATGCCGTATTCCACCCGATTGCCACCGACTGTGTTTCCATTAATCATCACATCCGATGGCTGCGGATCGTAGGCACGATTCCAATGACCATCGATCTCATAAAAGCCACTGTAGCTGTACAAGCCATTTGCTTGTTGGCGGAGTATGACTCGAATCTTATCCCCTGAGTCAACCTGTTCCTGGTCTAGTGTAGATATGGTGTAGCCAAGTCTGACGTAATCACCTTGCAGTAACGAACGCGGATCGATTGGGACCAGCTCCAGCTTCACCGTTTTTCCGTTGGCCAGGATCGTCTCACTGCTCCATACTTGATAGCCAATCAATACAAATTGCAGCAAAATGACAGGAAGCAAAACAAGTACCTTTCTCACAAAAAGGGAAGGCTCGCTTCTCGGCCACTCAATTTTCGACCTTCGATCCCACCACAGGGTCGCGATGAAAAACACCAGGCTGAGCAAAAATAGGCTCAGTGACTTGTGCAGCAAGCTCCATAGCATGTCGTAGTATTTCATGAGGAGAAAGGCAAACCAGAAACCGAGTACAATTCCGAATCTCACCTTATTTTGCTGATGCAATGTCCGGTACAACAAATACGTGCTGACTGCGAAAAAAGCCAGATTCACTATCACATTCATGGAGCCGGATTGAAACCCTTCCTCGGTCAGGATCAAAAGCGAAAGTAAGGCGTACACCAACGAGCTGTTTTGCAAACGACTGGCAATTGCTTTACGTAATGCATCGCCAACTGCGTAGCAAATATAATCAAGAGTACAGATTCAAAGGAAGGCAGGTACTCATCCAACTTCGTAGCCAGAACGACTAAAAAGGTCAGCTGTGTCAAAAGCCGCGCCGGAATGGCTGGGACAGCTTTCCACACGTATAGCAGTACCAGCAGAAAGACGATCCAATACGCTCCTTCTAAAAATAAAACAGAACCGACACCCAACATATACCCCATTGTGAGCAGCGTATATCGTACCGTTGCATTCATCCTGCTCATAAACACCACAGGGCCAATAAAGCCAATTAATGAGAGGAAAAACAGAAAATCAATGACCACTTCGTCTTGAATGATCAGAAAAAGCAGACCCGCTATCGAAATGGTTCCAATGGATGCGGCGATGGTCGTGACGAGAACCGTGAATGCCTCTTGAAAAAACACAACCCATTTGCTTTTTTGATACGCTGATTCCTTGCGCAGCCAATTAATCCCTGCAACTGCTCCCCAAATAATGAGTACGGTCAGCAGCAGCATCAAAACAAAGAAGCCTTCTGAATAATACCTCACCATGTAAGATATGAATTTAACGAGCACAAACAGCGAAAGCAGCGAGGCTGTCACAATCAAAAGCCCGCGACTCGGCACCCATTTTAAAAACGTGACAAACAGGATGCCGCCCGTCAGGACATATAAAAGCTCAGGAAACGGACCGTATACATCCGCGAAAGATGACCAGAAAAGACTGACGGAAAAGGTCAGAAAAGATAAGTAGTAGATCGGTTTAGAATGTAATCTTCCTGTCGTCGTTAGCCAGAACAAGACCATATTTCCCAAAGCAATCAACCAAAAAATCATGAACCACCACTCGTCTTCACGCGCTACATGAATGACTGATGGATGGAGAAAGAAGTAAATTGCCAAATGAGCGAGGACATAGCTGATGACATAAAACGGCTGATAGCGCGTGAAAATCGCGAACAGCAAATTTGGAATGAGCCATACGACGAACAGCATATAGCTGTCCGCATGAGAATTGTATATTTGCCCCAACAAAGCCACGCTGATGCCAAAAGCCAAGCTTCCAGCCACCAGAAGCCAATTGCTTAAAAACGTATGTCGTTTGATGGAACGCAGTCCATAGGATAACAAATAAAAAAGAACGAGGATTGCCACACTGACGCCGATCTTTTGCTCCCTGACCATGAGCGGCCAGTTCGAGGCAAAAAAGTACAGGATAGATGATAACAGAAGCGAAATGGACAAAAAGTAGCCCGTTCGAACTCCGTTTTGTTGCATACAGCACACATCCCTTCGGAAATGCCTTCAGGTACTCTCATTATATCCTTTTGTTGGAAAAAAAGCCTAAAAAAAGACTGCCATCTCGGCAGTCTCTTTTCGTTGTACATTACCCTTTGAGGTAGGCGTCTTCTTCTTTTTCATCACGCGGAACGGGAACTTCGCCAATGACGCTATACAGCGAAGCTGCTTCTTCCTTGCGCGGATTTTCCTTGATGTCCTCTACTTTTACCGACACGATTTTTTGTCCGAAACGGATCGCCAGCTTGTCGCCGATTTTCACGTTACTGGACGCCTTTGCAGGGCGATCGTTGATTTCCACACGCTGTTTGTCGCACACTTCTTTTGCGAGCGTGCGCCGCTTGATCAGTCGAGACACTTTCAAATATTTATCGAGTCTCATGCTTGGCTTCCTCCCACCATTTGTCCATCTCTTGCAGGTCTGTCTGTTCGAAGGTACGACCCGCCTCTTGCAGCTTGCCTTCAATATAGGAAAAGCGTTTCTTGAACTTGTTGTTGGTCAACGCGAGGCCTTCCTCCGGATCGAGCCCCAGGAAGCGCGCCAGATTGACTACCGCAAATAGCAGATCACCCAGCTCACCAGCACGTTCTTCTTCCGATGCTTCTTGCAGCTCGCGGTACTCTTCTTCTACCTTTTTGTACACATCTGTAATATCGTCCCAGTCAAAGCCGACTTGGGCTGCTTTTTTCTGCAACTTGTACGCATACATCAGTGCTGGCAAGTCACGCGGTATTCCCGCCAATTGTGATTGAACCGTTACATCGATGCCTTTTGCTGCCTTTTCCTGTGCCTTGATCTCCTGCCAATTCGCCAACGCTTCCTCGGAATCATTCGCACTCTTTTCCCCGAATACGTGCGGGTGGCGGCGAACTAGCTTTTCATTCAACGTGGCGACAACATCATCTACCGAAAAATATCCGTCTTCGGCTGCCATCTGCGAATGCAGCATGATTTGCATCAACAAATCACCCAGCTCCTCACACATCGCATCTGGATCATCGTCGTCGATCGTCTCCAAAACCTCGTACGTCTCTTCAATCAAGTTTTTGCGGATGCTTTGATGTGTTTGCTCGCGATCCCACGGGCATCCATCCGGACTGCGCAGGATTGAAACGATCTCCTTCAAGTAGGAGAATTGGCGATACGATACCTTCTCATCCTTCGTCGGCGGTACATACACCAGAGACAAATTCCCGAAATGATCGAGTCTGTCCAGTTCATACAACGGCACTGTCTCGATGATTTCTTGCCCCGCTACCCCTACAGCAGTCGCTACCGTCACCTCGTAATCGTCCGGCAGCACTTCCATCAAGGTCAGCTTCACATCAGAAGCCACAAAGGCATCGTACACTTGCGCGATAATCGTATGCAGACCCGGAGATACTTGATGAGCAGCGAGCGCCGTCCCATCCAGCAAAGAGAATCCCTCGATCGGGTCGATATGTAAGCGGGCGAACAACGGATCAATAAAGCTCTGTCCACCGCCAATTTCGATCTCTACTCCACGTTTTGGCCCCTCTGCCAATAACAGCTGCACTGTACGTTCTGCAACCAAAGGATGACCAGGCACGGCATAGACAAGATTGCCCGCTTCGTTTACCCGCGCAAAAAGCCGCTCTACAATTTCGGTATACACATCGGAAAACGTATCGTGCTGCTCATATACAGCATCAAAGGACTCAATGGCGATGCCTTCTGCGATTAACTCGGCTACGACCGGATGCTCTTTTGTGCGCAAATACAGCTGTTTAGCAGCTTTGAGCGTACGATAGATGCCATAAGGGAGCTGGTCCAAATCTCCGGCACCTAGACCGACTACGGTAATGGTCTTATTCTTCATTTCCACTCGTCACGCCTCCTTTTCGTTTATCTCGCTTTCTCCGCTGGGAGGAGCTTATATTTCGTTAACAGCGAAGCAATTCGCTTTCCTTTTGGCAAAAATTGAATATCACTTCTCGTGAGTCCACCCGTTTTCAATAGCGCCAGCAAATAGACCAATGCTCCCGAACCGACAGCAATCAATCCGACCAGCGTATAGAACAAGCGATTTGAAAGTCCGGCACTGCCGAGCACCGTAGTAGCAAGCCACTCGACCAGCAACACAACAATCGACATCACCACGACGGAGATGAATGGCTTTTTCACCGTTTGGCGGAATCCGATTTGTGCCCCCGTGTATTTGCTTACTGCAAGAACGTTCAGTCCCATGGCGACCAAATAAGCTAAAACAGTGGACACTGCCGCACCAGAAATACCCCAGAACGGAACGAGCGCCAGATTGAGGATGAGCTTCACCAATACACCAATAAACAGGTTGCGGGCAGGTCGCATTACACGTCCCAAGCCTTGCAAAATCCCCGCGCTGGCAATACTTACCGTGGCGAAAATAATCGTGAAGGACTGTACAGCGAGGGCCTCGGTACCGTTGCTGTCTCCGTAGAGCATGACGTTGATCGGCTCCGCCAACAGAGCAAGTCCAAATGAGGCAGGCAATCCTAACAGGAAGGTCAGTCGAATCGCGACTTCAGAACGATGAGAGATCAATTGATGCTGGCGCTGGGCAACAGCTTCACTGATCGCAGGCACTAATGCCAGAGACAAGGACGTGGCGAAAAACGTACCAAACTGAATGAGTGGCTGACCGCGGTCAAATGCACCCTTCAAAAGCTTAGCCAGGTCCTCTGGGGTCCCGCTCCATTGCAGCATATTGACGACGGTCAACGAGTCTACAAGCGGAACAAGCGGCAAAACCAGTGCGCCCATACAAATCGGAACGGCATAGGTCAAGAGATGACGCAATATCTGGCGATTGGTCCACGAATTCGCGGTTGATTGCTGCACTTGATTGATGGTCGTTAGCCCCATCTGCTTGTCTTTTCTCCAATACCAAAGCAAGACGAGAATAGCAGCAACGGCACCTGGAAAAGCAGCAAAAACGGCACCTGTACCAGCCATGTACGGGTCCTGATACATGTTCATCGCCCAGATTGCAGCGACCAGGATGAAAATCACGCGAATGAACTGCTCAGCGACCTGTGAGACGCCAGTCGGCATCATATTTTGATGCCCCTGAAAATAGCCGCGCAAGATCGCAACCATCGGCACCAACGGCAGTGACCAAGCTACCGCTCGGAGCGGGGTAATCAAATGCTCATCACCCATCATACGGGCAATCATAGGTGCCCCTCCATATAACAGTAAGAAGAAAAAGATCCCGAAAACGACCAGCGATATACTGGCTACTCGAAACGCCCTGCGCGCCCCGATCGCATCTCCGACAGCGACGCGCTCTGAGACGATCTTGGAGATGGCGATGGGAAAACCCGCCGTCGCCAGAATCAACAACGTGGTGTACAGCGGGTATACTTGCATATATACGTACAAGCCGATATCTCCGGCAATGTTTTGGTATGGGATGCGGTATACAGCGCCTAAAAGCTTGGAGACAAGACCGGCAATTCCAAGTATCGCCGCGCCCTTCACAAATTGAACGGAAGCCTTTTCTTGAGCCATGTGCGTGAAATTTCTCCTCTCCAACCTAAAACTTCGTTCATTATACCACAAGGCCATAGGCACAAGAAAAACAGCCCCGGGGTAAGAGGCTGTTTTTGCTGATCCTATCCTACTGCTCCATCTGCTTTGCCAGGAAACCGGCCGCTGTTTCCGACATTTTGATCTCCAAATCACTCATCTTGGTTGACTCGTTTTTGTTGAGGAGGATCACGGACCCGATTGGATCTCCTCCTGCAACAATCGGTGCGATGACGAACGAGCCCATCGTCTCGTTCAAATCACGACAAATTTCATAAGAGCCTGCGTTTTTCTCCAGTCGGGTCTTTCTTTCCTCCAAGCATTTCTCCACAATACTACCAATTGGTTTCTCCAAGTATTCCTTTTTGGAGGCACCCGCCACAGCAATGACAGTATCCCTGTCTGAAATCAGTACGGTATGATTCATGCTTTCATACAAAGAGTCCGCGTACTCTTTTGCAAAATCCCCCAATTCTCCAATTGGTGAATACTTTTTGAGAATGACTTCTCCGTCACGATCCACAAAAATCTCAAGCGGGTCGCCCTCACGAATGCGCAGTGTACGACGAATCTCCTTAGGAATCACGACCCTACCGAGGTCGTCAATTCGACGAACGATACCAGTTGCTTTCATGTCTTGTTGCCTCGCTTTCCCTGAGAAGTGGGTAGTGAATAGATGGTGGTTGGTTAGTTGTATTTTTTCCTCAAATTCTAATTTTAACTATGGGTGATGGTATCAATTTTTACCAGTTACCTCAATTACTCTCCCCCGGGTGGTAGCGAGTGATAATAGTATTTGCCCATGCTTGAAGAATATGCGAGAAAACGAAAAAACAGGGAAACGAATTCCCTGTTTTTCTTCTGACTTCTTATTTCTTCGCCGGAGCGTCGTTTTTGGACGTCGGGATGTTGAATTTCGTAATGAGCTTGTCCAGCTCGTTCTTAGCGAAAGCATCGTACGCTTTCTCCAAAGAACTCGCGCGGAGTTGTTCTTTCATCTCATCAAAGGTCTTTTCTTTGCGATTCTCGACCTTAATAATATGGTAACCAAAATCAGTTTTTACTGGCGGGCCAACTTCACCGACTTTTTGCGTCAGAGATGCTTCTTTAAATTCTGGTACCCATTGCGTTACATCCGCATTTTCGTACAAGCCGCCAGACTGCTTGCTGCCTGGGTCATCTGTGAACTCTGTTGCCAGCTTCGCGAAGTCTTCACCCTTTTTCAGGCGCGCTACCAAGTCGTTGGAAATTTTCAACGCCTCTTCTGGTTTGCGCTTTTCGGTAGAAATCAGGATGTGGCGAACAGAAGCAACGGTACGGGAAGCTTTGTCCATTTGATCATAGGTTTGCTTCAGCGTAGCATCGTCGATATTCTTTTTCATCACATTGATGGACTGGTTGATCAAGTCCATCTGATTTACGATCATGTCCTTCGTTACGCCTTGGCCTTCCATGAGCTTGGTGAACTGAGCTTCATCCTTGCCCAAAAAGCCCATGTACTGCGTTTTGATTTTGTCGAAAGTTTTCTCAGCGAGTTCTTTGGACTCTTTTTTCATGGCATCGTCAGAACGGCTAGCCAAAACCTTGGTAGCTGTATACTCACGCGCAAATGCTTTCAATGCGTTGCTATCTGCCATTTCAATCATGGTACCTTGTTGTGGGTTCATGAAGTTAATGACACGCAGGAACTCTTCGAACTCATTTCCTGTTACAGTTCCTCCTTGATATTCCACTATGACCGCTTTCTGGTCTGCTGCGTAAGGCAGAGTGAGTTTAGGGAATTGTACCAAAGGATCATTAGCAGCTTGATTGCCGCCATCTGTCTGATTCGCTGGAGTTTTTGAATCTTGTTTCGCTTCTTCTGCTTTTCCGCCGCAACCAGTCATGAGTGCAACGACCAGAACAGCCGAAGATAGAATCGCTACAGAACGTTTCATAAATAAGGTTCTCCCTTCCCGGGCAAGCCCATTTTGTCAGTTAAGACACAGGGCTCTCCGTACCGGTGTCTCTTCGCACCTGGTGAAATTGACGCAGCAGCTTTTCAACCAACTGGACGCCCTCATCTTCTTTTAACCCCTTTACTTTAACAGCAATCGTGATCTGTTGTCCACCCGACAGCCCAACCCTCTTGCTCCAGTTACTGGTAAGTGCGAACAAGGCTCCACCATCGATATTGTTGTTCTGACTAGGGTGCAGGAACATTTTAATCTCGTCCGGATTCTTTTGGCTAATTTCGGTGATGTGGTGCTTCAACGCATACACACGCAAACGGGAAATGGTCAACAGATTATCAACCGGCTTCGGAACTGGTCCAAAACGGTCTAGCAGCTCCTCTGACAAATCGTCGACGTCTTCCAATGTAGACACCGCGACAAACTTTTTGTACATCTCGATTTTTTGTCGGCTATCCGTAATGTACATCGACGGAATATAGGCATCCAGTTGCAGATTGATCTCCACAGGTGTGACAATTTCGTGTTTAACTTCGCCCTTCAGCTCATCAATGGCCTCTTTCAGCATCTGGCTGTACAAGTCGAATCCGACCGTATTAATAAAACCGTGCTGCTCCGCGCCCAGCAAATTACCCGCTCCACGAATGGACAAGTCTCGCATCGCGATCTTGAAACCAGAGCCGAGCTCGGTAAATTCCTTGATGGCTTGCAGACGTTTTTCCGCTACCTCTGTCAGCACCTTGTCCCGTTGATACGTAAAGTAAGCGTACGCAATTCGATTGGAACGACCTACACGTCCACGTAGCTGATACAGCTGGGACAAGCCCATTTTATCTGCATTGTAAATAATCAGCGTATTGACGTTCGGGATGTCCACCCCGGTCTCAATGATCGTCGTGCTGACCAGCACGTCAAAATTCCCTTCCAAAAAGTCGAGAATGACGCCTTCCAGCTCGCTTTCGTTCATCTGCCCATGCGCCACAGCGATGCGCGCGTCAGGAACGAGCATAGAAATCTGCTCCGCCATCTGTTCGATTCCTTGTACTTGGTTGTAGAGGAAGAACACTTGCCCATCACGAGCCATCTCACGCTCAATCGCTTCACGAACGAGAGCAGGGCTGTAATCCATCACATACGTCTGCACCGGAAAACGATTTTCTGGCGGCGTTTCGATAACAGACAGATCACGCACACCGAGCATCGACATGTGCAAGGTACGTGGAATCGGTGTAGCGGTCAGTGTCATGACGTCCACATTCGTTTTGATCTGCTTCAGCTTTTCCTTGTGGCTCACACCGAAGCGCTGCTCCTCGTCTACGATTAACAGACCGAGCTCGCGGAATGTCAGGTCTTTGGAAAGCAGACGGTGCGTACCGATGACGACATCGACTGTCCCTTCCTTCAGTCCTTTTAGCGTGGCATTCTGCTCTTTGCGCGAACGGAATCGACTCAATACCTCCACGCGGATCGGATATTCCGCAAAACGCTCTCGGAACGTCTCGTAATGCTGTTGAGCCAGAATCGTAGTTGGAACCAAAACGGCTACCTGTTTTCCGTCCATGACAGACTTGAAGGCAGCACGAATCGCAACCTCTGTCTTCCCGTAACCCACATCCCCACAAACAAGGCGATCCATCGGTCGTTTGCGCTCCATGTCCGCTTTCACTTCAGAAATCGCGCGGAGCTGGTCTTGTGTTTCCTGATACGGGAACATCGCCTCAAATTCACGCTGCTCTGTTGTGTCAGGAGAGAATGTATGACCGACAGCCGCTTCGCGGGCTGCGTACAGCTTGATCAAGTCTTCGGCGATATCCTTTACGGACGACTGGACTTTGTTTTTGACGCGTTTCCACTCGCTGCCGCCCAAGCTGTAAATCTTCGGCTGTGCCTCTTCGCTCGCCACGTATTTTTGCACATGGTCGATTTGATCAATCGGAACAAACAGACTGTCTCCTGCCGCGTATTGAATATGAAGGTAATCTTTATGAATTCCGAGAATTTCCTTGGTTTCAATTCCGAGGTATTTTCCAATCCCGTGATTGACGTGGACGACAAAATCACCGGGCTTGAGCTCAAGGTAGTTTTTGATACGCTCAGCGTTGTTCATCGTCTGTTGAACTTTGCGTGCCTTGCGCTGTTTTGCTGTAAAAACTTCGCCTTCCGTAATAACGACGAGCTTGTTTAAAGGCAGCTCAAAGCCAGTCTGGAGATTTCCTAAAATGATCGTAGGACGTCCTGGAGGCACCGTTTCCACTGCATCTGCTAAAACATCCGCTTCCATTTCGTAGTCATGCAGGACACGCTCCAGTCGCTTCGCACGCTCCAAATCAGCTGCGACAAAGACGATCTGGTCCTGGGACTTCTTCCAACGGGCCAGCTCTGTTTTCAGTACGTTCATCTGTCCATGGAAATTTTGCATAGTGCGGCAAGTCAGATTCACGATGTTTTGCGGCTGGGTCTTCGGTGATTGTCTCAAAAATAGGGAGAGGTAAACGATCTGGCGCTTTTTCGTCGACACGATCTCGTCGTACGTACGCGACAGGCTGAGATTGGACATATATTCGCCCTGAATGATGCGTCCTGTCAGCCATTCCCCTTCTTCTTTTTGCAATTGCGCTGCCGTATCCAACACACGGGAAGGCTCATCAACAATCAGCAAGGTATCGGAAGGCATATAGGACAGTAATGTATCACCCGTCGGGTAAATGACAGAGATGTACGAATACAGCTGTGCAAAACGCTGTCCTTGCTTCATTCTCTCTGCATCAGAGCCGATTCGCTCCATGACTTTTTCCTTGGCAGCCCCATCCTTCAAATTGGCGATGGTTTCTCCCAGCTTTTGTTCTAAGCGAACAGCCGATTCCTGCAGTAACGGAGTCGAAGCGATCATTTCTTTTGCCGGACCGAGAATATAAGTCTGAACGGATTCCAGTGACCGTTGGGAGAGCATGTCAAACGTACGGATCGAGTCGATCTCCACATCAAAAAGCTCAATCCGCACCGGCCACTCCGAATCGATCGGATACAAGTCGATAATTCCACCGCGAATGCTCATTTCTCCCTTGCGCTCGACCATATCCACTCGCTCATAGCCAAGCTCAATACATCGGAGTAAAAAGGACTCGACATCAAGCTCATCACCGACAGATAACTGAACTTGTGCTTCCTTCCATACTTGCGGGGGAACAACCAAGCGACGCAAGCCAGCAAAAGGTGCAACCAAAAAACCCGTAAAGCCTTGGGCCAGACGGTTGAATACATGAATTCGCTGCGCCAGCATTTCAGGACTGGCAATGGCAAGCTCAGAGCCAATCAGCTCATTACCTGGGTAAAGCAACACCTGATCAGAGGGAACCAACTCGATCAAATCTTCGTATACTTTTTGTGCTTGGTACATGTTATGCGTCACTACGCAGACCGGACGATCTGACATTTGTTGCAATGACGCCATCAATACTTGCCGGGCGGAACCAGCTAAGCCAGAGACAAGCTGCTCATGTAGCCCCTTCTCCAAACCAGCCACGATTGTTCCGACATTCGTGTCCTGTTTCATCGGGTTAATGATGACTTGCATTCACTAATCCCCTCTCTAATTCTTCTGTCAACTAAAATCAGAGCCTCGCTCACGTTCACAATAACCGCAGGTCAGCCATGCGAAAAGAAGCCTTAGCTCCCCAAGCTAAGGCCTTGTCAGTGCAAGCCTCCCTAATGCGTACCCACTTATTGAAGTGGGTTTCCGACTAGCGAAAGCTCTGGATGCTGAATCAGCGCTTCACGGCAATAATCGCACGTGATGCTGACGACCGTATCTCCACTTTGTTCTCTCGATATTATAAGAGCACGTTCCTCCGGGGTCAAGGAATCAAACCCGAGCTGCGCTTCTGTTACTTGCGATTCGTCAAATTCTGCAATCATCATGCCGCAGCAACGACATGTATAGCGTATGCTCATGCACATACCACCCCCATACTGTTCCTATCGGTTAGTATGGACGATTGGGTGGGAAATCATACTACTTCTTCAAGCTGTTGTAATGGTTCATGACCTTTAAAAACGATTCTCTTGTCCACATAGCGCATGCATCAGCAGCCACGCTCACCGCTTCTAGAATGTCGGCTCTTTCCGCCACTGGAAACGTATTCAAAACATAGTCGCTGACGCTCCGCCCTGGTTCAGGACGACTGATTCCTACCTTGATTCGTTTAAACTCCTGTGTGCCCAAATGTTGAATCATCGACTTGATGCCGTTGTGCCCACCAGCGCTGCCTTTTTCTCGCAGACGAAGATGTCCAGTCGGCAAATCAAGATCGTCGTAGATGACGACGAGATCGTCAGGAATCAACTTGTAGAACTTGAGGACTTCTGCTACCGATTCACCGGAGAGATTCATATATGTCTGTGGCTTCACCAGCAGTACCTTCTCGCCTTCGATTCGGCCTTCGCCCACGAGTGCACGAAACTTGTTTTGTGTAACAGGAATTCCCCATTTGTCGCTAATCTTATCTATGGCCATAAAGCCAGCATTATGTCTGGTTTCTTCATATTTTTTGCCGGGATTACCCAATCCGATTATGACTTTCACGCTTATTCCCTCCTACTCTCTCCCCATTGTACTCGAATGGTTACGTGAACAAAAGTAGAAGGGCAGAGATGAAATCACCTCGCCCTTCTTTTTTATGCCCTAATTTTATTCGTTAGCGGTTCCTGCTTTTTCGGCCACTGCCTCTGCTTCTTTCTCCGCATCAATCGATTCTTCGGACTTAACCTTAACCGGCAGGACGCTGATCAGCACTTCCGTGGAATCAAGCCCTAGCTCCACTCCAGGTGGGACAGTCAGATCGGCTACCAAAACGACATCCCCGATGTTGAACCCGTCGACATCGACTAGGAACGATTCTGGTATATTACCTGGCAAGCACGTCACTTCCACACTGTGGCGGACAAGAGTAGCCACACCCAACTCCGGATCTCCTGTCATGAGGACAGGTACGGATGTGTGTATTTTTTCATTCATATTGATCTTCTTAAAATCTGCATGCAAAATGTTTCCCTGCAAAGGATGACGTTGCAACTCATAAACCATAACATCGTGCGTGTCCCCGTCTACACTCAACCGAAATGGCTTATTCGTCGTCTGGTGACGCAGGGCCGCATCCAGCTCTCTTCCTTTGAGTTGAATTGGCTTATTGCCCACTTCGCTGCCGTACATAATACCGGGAACCCAGCCTTCCTTGCGCAGTACCTTTACAGCATTGCCTGTCTTTTTTTCACGAGACTGTGCCTGTAATTGTTCCACAAAAAAAACCTCCTTCGGACTGCTAGTAAAAGTTTCCTCACTAGCTTGTCCATCGGAGGTTTAGTTCAATCCCCAAACAGGGGATTGTATATTAATCGAACAACTTGCTTACGGAAAGCTCTTCGTGAACACGAATGATTGCTTCACCAATGATTGGCGCTACGGAAAGAACGGTAATCTTATCGATAATTTGTTCTTCTGTCAGCGGGATCGAGTTGGTTACAATCAGTTCCTTGATATTCGAGTTAGCAATACGCTCGATAGCAGGACCAGACAGAACTGGGTGCGTGCAGCATGCATATACTTCACGTGCGCCTGCTTCTACAAGTGCACTAGCAGCCAGTGTGATCGTTCCAGCGGTGTCGATAATATCGTCGATGATGATCGCTGTTTTGCCTTCGATGTTACCTACGATGTTCATTACTTCGGCTACGTTTGGTTCTGGGCGACGTTTGTCAATAATGGCAATAGGCGCTTCCAGACGTTCTGCCAATTTACGAGCACGAGTCACTCCACCGTGGTCTGGAGATACGACAACGATATCTTTCAGACCTTTTTCAGAGAAGTGTTTACCCAAGATAGGCACACCCAGCAAATGATCAACTGGAATATCGAAGAAACCTTGGATTTGTGTTGCGTGCAGATCCATCGTAATCACACGTTGTGCACCTGCAGTCTCGATCAGGTTAGCAACCAGCTTGGCTGTGATTGGATCACGTGCACGTGCTTTGCGATCTTGACGAGCGTAACCGTAGTAAGGAATTACCACGTTAATACTCTTAGCCGAAGCGCGCTTCAATGCATCGACCATGACCAAAAGCTCCATCAGATGCTCATTAACGGGAGCAGATGTTGGCTGAATGACAAATACGTCACAACCGCGAACACTTTCATTGAGTTTGAGTTGGCATTCGCCATCACTAAAGCGCACTACTTGTGCGTTTCCGAGTGGTACACCGATGTGTTCGGCGATTTCTTTTGCCAGTTCCGGGTTTGCGTTGCACGTAAATACCTTCAGTTTTGGGTCGCGGTAGTTAGCCATGATCTTCTCAAGAACCTCCCGTTTATGATTGCTTTTTGCCCTTGCGAGGCATTTTGTTCGCGTAATCGATTTTATTTACTTGACGCTCACGTGCGATCGCAAGCGCATTATCTGGCACATCTTGATTAATGGTCGATCCTGCAGCTACATAAGCATTTTGTCCAACTGTAACAGGCGCAACCAAATTGCTGTTGCATCCGATGAATGCTCCATCTTTTACTGTTGTTTTATGCTTCACTGCGCCATCGTAGTTGACGGTAATCGTTCCACAGCCAACATTGACTCCGTCTCCGATCTCCGCATCTCCTAAATAGCTGAGATGAGGAACCTTCGTACCGTCACCAATTTTCGCATTTTTCAATTCCACGAAATCACCGATTTTAGCATTGCTTCCAATCTGTGTTCCTGGTCGAACATAAGCAAATGGCCCAACAGATGAGTCGCTTTTCACACTCGAATCAACCATTACCGAGTAAGAAATGGTCACGCCACTCGCTACTTCTACATTCGTCAGATCCGCTTGGGGTCCGATTTCACAATCAGCTCCCACCGTTGTTTGTCCACGCAGGAAAGAACCTGGGTGAATCACGGTATCTGCCTCAATCTTCACATCCGTTTCGATGTACGTAGAAGCTGGATCGATGATTGTCACACCATTTCGCATGTGACCAGTCATAATACGTTTTTTCATGTAGGCTTCTGCTTCGGATAGCTGTACACGATCGTTCACACCCATCGTTTCCTCCGGGTCAACCGCTTCGTATCCAACTACCTTTTCACCTGCCTCACGCAAAATACCAACAACGTCTGTTACATAGTATTCGCCTTGTGCGTTGTCATTTTTCACTTCCGCCAAGGCTTTCCATAATTTTCGGTTGTCATAGCAGTATATGCCCGTATTAATTTCTCTGATCGCCCGTTCCGCTTCTGTAGCGTCTTTATGTTCCACGATTCGCAATACTTCGCCCGCCTCATTGCGCACGATACGCCCATAACCTGTTGCATCAGGTAATACGGCGGTTAATACAGTTGCAGCCGCTTGCTGCTCCTCGTGATAGGTCAGCAAGGCCGACAACGTAGTCGCTGACAAGAGGGGAACGTCGCCATATAAAAGAAACGTAGTTCCTTCTTTATCCTGTAAAAACGGCGCTGCCTGCGAAACGGCATGTGCCGTTCCCAACTGTTCTTCTTGCAGGGCATAAGTGATATCCTCGCCTAGCTTGGCGCGGACAGCGTCAGCACCATGACCTACGACGACAACGATATCCTGAACCTGCATGGACGCCATCGTATCGACTACATGCTGAACCATAGGCTTTCCGCACACAGGGTGCAGGACTTTGTACAGCTTCGATTTCATCCGTGTACCCTGACCAGCAGCCAGAACCACGGCATGGATCTTAGACATGTCAACCCTCCATCGTAGAAGTTCCACAATGACTATATCCTAATTCCTATGTGAATTTCAAGACAATCGATACAGGATTATCCTGATTCCTTGCATTGCCAGTAGTTAGACACAAGGCAGACAACATTTAATTTTCTGACAGAAATGTGATATATTGTTGGGCGGAAGGGGTTATTTTGAAGGAGGTAGGATTAGATGAGCGCAGAGGTATACTTGCTGACTGGGTATTTAGGAAGCGGCAAAACCACCCTTTTGCAAAAGTGGCTGACTCATTTGCGCATCACAGACCAGAAAGTAGTCGTCTTGATGAATGAAATGGGGGAGGAAGATATTGACGGGGAACAATTGCAAGGCTTTGGCTTTCCTGTCAAAAAAATGCTCGACGGCTGCATATGCTGCTCGATCAAGGGCGAGCTGACGGAGGGCTTGAAAGATATTATGAACGCCATTGCGCCAGACCGAATCCTCATCGAGACTACTGGCGTAGCCGATCCACTTGATGTCATCGATACGATTACCCATCCAGAGCTGTATGATCAACTGGAGTTAAAAGGGACCATTAGCGTTGTCGACGCCTCTCGCTTTCTGGACCTCAACTCACGATTCTCCTCGACTGCCACTCTGGTCAAAACGATTCGAAACCAAGTGCGTTACGCAGACCTGCTTCTTTTGAACAAAACCGATTTGACCAGTCCTGATGTCATAGAGCGAGTTAAACAAAAGCTCAGTGAAATCAATCCGACTGCACCCATACACGCTACTGTTCAGGCAGAAATAGAAGTCTCCCGGCTTTTGTCTGTCAAACGCACCGTTCATGAGCGATCGCTCGATAACGAGACAAACCGCCCCATTGCCGTACAGAAAAGCATCGGCCGTATGTCCACGATGGACAGGCTCAAGCAATCCCTTGGCCTGAAAACAAGTCAACCCTCTCTCTACAATAGTATCGAAACGTTTTCCTATGTATTCACCGGACCAGTAGACGCGAAAAAATTCGAGGACTTCCTATACGATCTCCCCAAAAACGTCTATCGGGCAAAAGGCTACGTCCAGTTCCACGGAAAGACCGAGCTGATCTCGTTTCAACATACCGATAATCAGGTGCTCCTGTTCCCTTTTGAAAATTTCGGACCAAAAATGGTGGCTGTTTTCATCGGGGAAGGCATGAACCGAGAAATTATTTTGAACGACCTAAAAAAATGTTATGGTTAACGGACGCCGAAGCACCCTGCCGCATGTGACAGGGTGCTTTGAGTATAAGGACTTTTAAGCACCAGCTTCGATAGTGCTTTCTTCCTCTTGACCTACGCGGTCATATTCTGTGAGAACTGCTGCCTGGATTTTTTCACGGGTAGTCGAAGAAATCGGATGTGCAATATCACGGAATTCTCCGTCTGGCGTGCGCTTGCTCGGCATAGCTACAAACATACCATTGTTTCCGTCAATGACACGGATATCATGAACCACAAACTCATGGTCAATTGTAATGGATGCAATCGCTTTCATCCTACCATCCGTATTCACTCGGCGAAGTCTTACGTCTGTTACTTCCATCTAGTTCACTCCCTTTATCTATGTAACGCGTTTAGGATTATTTCCACCCGCTGGGTAAATATTCCTGCTTACCATTATGCAATATTTGAAAAAATATATAAATATGTTTATATGTAATTTTTTGGTAATTTTTCTACAATCACACAAAAAAATAGCCTAACGCGCGTGGCATCAGGCTATTTTCCAATTTTCACTATTCGATATAAGCTACAATTTCGATCTCGACTTTTACGTCGCGCGGCAGACGTGCCACTTCCACAGTGGAACGAGCTGGCTTGTGATCGCCGAAATAATGGCCGTACACTTCATTCAGTTGGCCAAAATCATTCATGTCCTTGATGAATACAGTCGCCTTCACAACGTTCGTCAGGTTGCCACCGGCTTCTGCCAGTACCGCTTGAATGTTGGAAAAAACCTGATGGGTTTGCTCCACGACGTCACCTTCTACCAAAGTGCCGTCTGCACGCAGCGGAATTTGACCCGATGCAAAAAGAAATGGACCTACCTTCGCAGCTTGGCTGTAAGGACCAATAGCGGCAGGAGCCTTGTCAGTTGAAACAAAAGAGATTGCCATACCTATCTACTCCCCTCTATTTTCAAAAAAACTGCCTAGCTCTATTTCAATTTGCTTGCCCTTGAAGTCTACATCCTGCAGTTTTGCAAGCGATACATATTCATCTACCAAACGCTCAGAAACATCCGCTGTCGTTTCTACCAGTACGCCGCACCCTACTACGGTTGCACGGAATTCCTGCAACAGATCAATCATGCCCCGCAAAGTCCCGCCAGCTTTCATAAAGTCGTCCACAATGAGGACGCGAGACTGCTCAGCCAAACCGCGACGAGCGAGTGACATGGTTTGAATTCTTTTACTGGAACCCGATACATAGTTAATGCTCACTACTGAACCTTCCGTTACCTTGTTGTCACGGCGGACAATCACAACAGGCACATTCAAAAACATAGCCGTCGCATACGCAAGTGGAATCCCCTTTGTTTCCACCGTCATGACGACATCCACATTTTTATCCGCATAAGCGGTTGCAAAGAGCTTTCCGATCTTCGCCATCGTTTGTGGATTTCCGAGAATGTCGGACATGTACAAGTATCCACCTGGCAAAAGTCTCTCTGGATTAGCGAGTTGACCGATCAGTTCGCGCATGAAGTGAAGGGCCTCTTCCGTTTTGACCTGTGGAATATACTTCACTCCGCCTGCCGCTCCCGCCACCGTTTTCAACAAGCCTACCCCTTGGACTTCAAAAGCCTCTTTGATGATAGACAAGTCTTCACTGATGGATGATTTCGCTGCGCCGTATTGTTCCGCGAACAGAGTGAGAGGAGTCAGCGTATGGGGATGGGCGAGCAAGTGCTGCGTCATGTCAACCAGACGTGCACTTCTGCGCAATTTCTTCATGGCTCTTCCTCCAAAACCGAATATTATGCTGATAATGTATCATTTCCATACGGGTTTATGCAAGTATTTCCCCATCTTGAGCGCCTAACATTCGGACAACAAACACATCTTTGACAAAACCTCGCAACGCATTGTAGATCCGATGTACTTTCGCTTCCTTTTGCACAAGAGCAAACACAGTAGGGCCACTACCAGACATCAGGACACCATCTGCCCCCGAAGCGACCATGAGATCCTTGATCTGTTTTACTTGTGGATGGAGCGAGAGTGTGACGTTCTCCAACACATTCCCAAGTGATTGGCACATGAGTGAAAAGTCTTGGGTCGCGATGGCTTGCAGCATTTGTTGGGTATCGGGATGATTATCGATCTGGGCCACACGCAGGTTTCCGTATACATCCGGGGTAGATACTCCGATAGGCGGCTTAGCTAGAATGACCCAGCACGGTGCAGGCGCTCCCAGATGCGCAATCTGTTCGCCACGCCCTGTCGCCAGCGCTGTTCCTCCATAAACGCAAAATGGCACATCAGAGCCAATTTCCGCCCCGATTTTAGCCAGCTCATCCCTGGTCAACCCGAGATTCCACAATTGGTTCAAGCCGCGCAGTGTTGCTGCTGCATCACTGCTGCCACCTGCCAGTCCAGCCGCAACCGGAATTTGCTTGTCGATATACAAGTGTACGCCCTGGCGTACTTGAAATTTTTCTTTCATGAGCGTTGCCGCTTTATATGCGTGGTTACGAATATCATCTGGTACGAAGCTGGCAGAACAGTCCAGCGTAATCTCACCATCTTCGCGTAGAGTCATGTCCACACGATCTGCCAAGTCTACGGTTGTCATCACCATTTCTACTTCGTGATAACCGTCCGGCCGTTTGGCAAGCACGTCGAGAGTCAAATTTATTTTGGCCGGAGCTTTGACCGAGATACGCACGTAATTCACCTCTGCCTACTTTCTAAATTTCCTAGTCTCTTATTGTAGCATAGGCAAACTCTCCCATGCCACTTGATCAATTAAAAAGAATAGGATCGAGATCATTATGGGTATTTAGAAAATTCAGCTCTCTTTACAGGAAAAAAGCCGGGTTGCCCCGGCCCTGTCAACGAGTGTTTATATGGTGAGAAACGTCCGTACGATCAAACCCAAACGTTACAATCGCTTAGCGGCTAATGCTTCCTCAGCAAGCTGAACAGCGCGCTTGACCATGTTACCCGCGTCCCGTGTCGTGATGCCTCCCCAACCCTCGGCTTTTACCGTATCGTAAAACCCAAGCTCTTTGGCCAGTTCCATCTTAAACTGCTCTGACATCAGTCCTCGTCTGCGACCCATAGCACCCTCCTTCTCGTTGACAGGCTTAGTGTGCTCCATGCCGCTCTTTTTATTGCTTCAACCAAATGTTCAGAGCTTTTCGATATAAAAAACAAAACAGTAGAACCCAAAAGGGCTCTACTGTTGTACAAATGTGATGCGGATGTGCTCATTTTCACGGCACACCGTCAATTCTACTGTTTCCGTCAAGATGTCAGCATAGCTGTAAGATACCCGCTCAAAGAGTTGGTCGTCATCCAGCTTTACCACAAACACAGATGGGTAAGTTTCTTCGAGGATGCCACTACGTTCAACGGTTTTGCGGCGACCGCCATTAGCCTTCAGCAGGATGCGCTCACCAATGTGTCCGTCTAAACTACGTTTAATGTCAAGTAATGCGTTTCTTGCCATTGTTCCATCCACCTCGCTTACATCTAGTATAACAGCTCCCTTATATTTTGTCAAAGAAATAAAAAATTATAGCAACCCTGCAGATATTTTGTCAACGGGGTTTTTTTCATAAAAAACGTAGATATTTGTCAAAAGATATGCATAACGGGCATAAATACGCAAAAACCCCCATTCTTGGGTGATCTCGCCCAAAAATAAGGGGGTCGTCTACACGATTTACGTAATCAGTCCGCGGCGCATACCTTCGTTCGCTAGGCGGGCAAATTCGTCCAAACTGAGTGTTTCACCTCGTCGAGTCGGATCGACCCCGATGTCAGTGAGCATCTGTATTACTTCATCCTTTTGGGTTTTAGGAAACAGTCCGTTCATTAGGTTGTTCAACAACGTCTTACGGCGCTGTGCAAACGAGCTGCGTACCACCCGGAAAAACACATCCTGGTCGTCTACTTCCACTGGCGGACGATCTCTTACCTTTAAGCGAATCACTGCCGAGTCGACATTCGGACGCGGAATGAACACACTTGCAGGCACAATCATCGCTACTTCTGTTTCGGCATAGAATTGAGCTGCGACTGAAAGAGAGCCATAGTCTTTCGTTCCTGGTTTGGCTGCAATCCTCTCTGCCACTTCCTTTTGAATCATGACCACGATGTTTTCGAGGGGTAATCTCTCTTCCAGCAACTTCATCAGGATGGGTGTCGTCACATAGTAAGGCAGATTTGCCACTACGCTCAGCTTTTCCACTCCTGTCATCTTTTCTTCTATTAACTTCTTCAGATCCAGCTCCAGTACGTCCCCATGAACGACTTCAATATTTTCATAGGGTGACAGCGTGTCCTGCAAAATAGGCAAAAGACGCTGGTCGATTTCGATCGCCATCACTTTTTTGGCTGCTCGTCCCAATTGCTCCGTCAGCGCACCGATACCGGGCCCAATTTCAATCGCTCCCTTTTCCTTGGTAAGGTCTGCCTCTGAAACAATGTTATGTAAAATGTTGGTGTCTATCAGGAAGTTCTGGCCCAGACTCTTCTTAAAAGAAAAGCCGTACTTCTCCAATACTTCTTTTGTGCGCGTAGGTGTCGCAATATCCTTGCCCGCTATTTGGGTCATGGCTTACTCCCTCTCTTTGTTGATGGCCGTAATGGCCGCTTCGAATTCTGCTCGACTGATTTGGAAGGCATTGAGTCGCTGCAGCATTTGCTTGGCGTTGGCATATCCGATCCCCAATGCTTCTCCCAGCTTAATTCTGCGTTCTTTGGCATCTACTCCGGACGTCAGGCCATTTGCCAACAGATCGTCAGAGGTAATCTCTCCAGCCGTTTCCGCCATTTCGGTACGTACTTCTGAAAGCGCTCGAATAATCACGTCAGGTGTCGCGTTCTCAACGCCGATGTCGCCCTTTTTGGTCCCATCCTCCTGGGTAATAAATGCATGCTTGCAGCCTGGAACCGACTTGCTGATAATTTTTCGGATGCGCTCCCCTTGATAATCAGGGTCTGTAAAAATAATAACACCGCGTTTTTGTTGCGCCAGCCTGATTTTTTCAATCGTTCTTTTATGAATAGCAGAACCGCCAGTTTCAATCGTATCGGCATTAACCGCACGCTTGATTGCTGCGGTATCGTCTCGTCCTTCCACCACGATGACTTCCTTGATCTTCATCATGTGCTCCCACTTTCGTACAAAGTCGGTACGATACTAGTGTTCCAAAAAAAACCGTACCCAAAGCCAAAAATACATGAAACATTTGGTAAAAAGGATCGTCTAACTAACAAACAGCTTATCACAATAACCTTGTAGGAAACAGAAGAACAGGAGCAATCGCTCCTGTCCTAAGGCTTCTGTGGTCCAATGATATATACAGTTTTGTTTCGCTTGCGACCGAATTTCCTCGCCTCGGATTCCGTGCCTACAAATACGTCGATTTTGCCGCCTTTCATGGCACCACCCGTATCTTCAGCTCGACGATACCCAACACCTTCAATGTACACCCACCATCCATACGGAATGACTTTAGGATCTACAGCGATTGTGTGACCTGTCTTGGCTTTTACCCCTGTCGATGTGCGTCCATATCCTGGAGAGCTTGGGTGTTTTCCACCTCCCGAAGGAGTATAAGCAGTCAGGGTAACCCCGTTCAGTACTTTTTTCGGCCTAAACACTTTTCCACCACGCGAGACCGGACCCGCTGCAGAAGCAACCAGGACCCGATCTGGTTGACCCTTTTTCTGCAACATGGGGACTGCGGTACCCACGGCTACGACATTATCTTTCTTCGGTACAAGTACATCTTTTTTGACCAGATCACGGGAGACTTCTTTTCCATCTTCCATGACTAGCTTATAGTGTGCAATTGCCTTACCTTCTTGCCCGCTCTGTAATACGCGGGTCTTACCTTTTTCCAGCGCTGGATCATTTTTGCGTATTTCTTGAAAGATGACTCGCTCATCGACTTTTACCATTTTCTCAACAACCCGCTTTACGCTGATCGAGGAGTCCTTGGTAAGTGTAGCGGTCAATGCCGGTTCTACCCGGTCCTTCTCACCTAGCACGATGCCGCCGTCCTTCAACGCACCAGCAACATCACGACTAAGTGTCTCTATCGTTTTTTTCTGCCCGTCAACCTGGACTGGTATGGACCAGGTTGTATATAAAGTAATGAGCGCTCCGTCTTTTAGCTTCGTCTCTGGTGTCGGTTGAAGGGAATCCTTTTCCGTTACCGTAATGTTTCGCTCGGTTAAGAACTGCTCAACGGTCTTGGCTTTTGTAGCGACCGTCTTGCTTTCTCCGTCCAACGAAAAAGTGACCTGTTTTGGCTGAGTAGCCTGGGCAGAGAAATAGCCAATCATGGGAACGAGCACAAGAGCAAGGCAGCCAAACAAGACTAGCCCACGATTCTTATACCTTTCCCATATCGCGCGTAACTCCATTTCCCACACTCCTTTTCCTAGAAAAGCACGAGGCTCTTCTTGTCTAGCCAGGTAAGGGTCGATGTAATTGCACTAATATTCTGGAAGTGGCCGGTACTTCACAAGGTCGGCTTTGATTGTATTTCACTTTCCCGGCTTTGTCAAATTTACCCTCCCTTTTGGCTGAAGCGATAATGGTACCAGACTAGCAAAATAGGCATGGCGAATGGTAGCAGAAACCTGTCGAGAAGCCATGTCGGATGGACAATAATCGTTCGACACATTGTTCATCGTATGCGTCGACAAAATAGAGTAGAACCCGGTTACATCACACAAAAAAAACGGGAAATCACATGATCAATCGTGATTTCCCGTTTTTATTAACTGTTCATGCGAAAAAGACGTCTGGCATTGTCTGCGGTAATTTGTGCCATTTCCTCGTAAGACAAACCATGAATGTTCGCCATTTCCTCACAGACGTAGCGCACATATCCACTCTCATTTCGCTTCCCGCGGAAAGGATGCGGAGTGAGATACGGGCAATCTGTCTCTATCAACAGCTTGTCTAGCGGTACCTTGGCTGCTACTTCTTTTGGCTGCTTGGCATTTTTGAATGTAAGCGGACCACCGAACGAAATATAAAAATTCATATCGAGTGCCTGCTTCGCTGTTTCCCAGCTGCCAGAGAAGCAGTGCATAATGCCGCCAACATCTGCTGCCTTCTCTTCTTTCAGGATCGTCAAAACGTCTTGGTGCGCATCGCGATTGTGGATGATAATCGGCATGTCGAGCTTGCGAGCCAGACGAATCTGCTTGCGGAATACCTCTGCCTGCACATCACGTGGCGACGTATCCCAGTAGTAGTCCAAGCCCATTTCACCCAATCCCACTACTTTCGGATCACGACTGAGTTCCTCGATCCATTCTAGGTGTTCGTCTGTCATGTCCTTGGCGTCTTGTGGATGCCAACCGATGACGGAGTAAATAAAGTCATACGCATGAGCCAAATCCATGCAGCTTGGAATTGTTTCAGCGTTGAATCCGATGTTCACAATCGTACTGACGCCATTTTCTTGCGCACGAGCAATGACCTCTGCACGATCTTCATCGAATTCCTTCGCATTTAGATGAGCATGGGTTTCAAATAACAAGATAGGTCCTTCCTTTCCTTGCCCTCGTTACTTCACGATTGCTCCGTTTGGCATACTTGGGTCTACAGTCGCAAGTGTCAACTGATCTCCTGCCGACGCTGCCAAGATCATCCCTTGAGACAGCTCACCGCGAAGCTTCACTGGCTTCAGGTTAGCTACGAGGATCACTTTTTTGCCGACCATATCTTCTGGGGAGTAGTATTTCGCGATACCAGAAACAACCTGGCGCTTCTCGTAGCCGAGATCCAATTGCAGAACCAACAGTTTGTCAGCATTTGGATGCTTGGCACACTCCACTACCTGTGCGACGCGTAGCTCTACTTTTCCAAAATCGTCGATGCTGATTTCTTCTTTTGCATCAGCTGGTTTGTCCGTTGCTGCTTCTGTTTGGTTGGTGTTTGTCTCACTCACAGGTGCTTCCCCTTTCAAAGCTGCTTGCTTTTTCTTGTTTTCCTCTGCTTGGCGACGTGCCTCTGCTGTCGAATCGTCGATGAAAGCCAGTTCTGCTTGAACATCCAGACGAGGGAAGAGCAGTTCCTTGCGGCTAACGGTGCTTCCAGCAGGCAATCCACCCCATACGCTTGCAGATTCCCAGCTCGTTGCTTCTTCGTTGCCCAAAATACCCAGTTGGTCCCAAATTTTCGCTGGTGCTTTGGTCATGAACGGTTGGATCAGCACGGAGCTAATGCGGATGCTTTCCACCAAATTGTACATAACGGTTGCCAGACGACCTTTGGTTTCTTCGGTTTTTGCCAAATTCCAAGGCATAGTCTCGTCGATGTATTTGTTTGTACGTCCCACCAGTTCCCAGATGTGAGCCAGTGCGTTGGAGAAGCGCATTTCTTCTATATGTTCTTCCACCAGCGCCTTTGTTTTCATCGCCAGGCCGATCAAGCTGTCATCCGGCTCTCCTGCATCCTGTGGAGCTGGAACGATACCATCGAAATATTTCTCAATCATCGTAGCCGTACGGCTCAGCAAGTTTCCGATGTCATTAGCCAAGTCGTAGTTCAGACGCTGTACGAACGATTCTGGCGTGAAGATGCCATCCTGACCAAAGTTGATTTCACGAAGCAGGAAGTAGCGAACGCCGTCAGAACCGTAACGGTCGATCAAAACCTTCGGATCAATGACATTGCCCTTGGATTTTGACATTTTTCCATCCGGCATCAAAAGCCAGCCATGACCAAAAATTTGTTTTGGCAACGGGATATCCAGTGCCATCAACAGGATTGGCCAGTAGATCGTATGGAAGCGCAAAATGTCTTTTCCAACCATATGAACATTGGCAGGCCAGAAGTTACGGTATTTGCTGTCATCCTCGGACAAATAGCCGAGAGCAGAAATATAGTTCGTCAATGCATCGATCCATACGTAAATGACGTGCTCTGGATCGCTTGGCACTTTGATTCCCCAGTCAAATGTACTGCGGGATACGGACAGATCCTGGAGACCTGGCTTCAGGAAGTTGTTGATCATTTCGTTGCGGCGGCTCTCCGGCTGAATAAATTCAGGGTTTGCTTCGATGTGCGCAAGCAGTCTGTCCTGATACTTGGACATGCGGAAGAAGTAGTTTTTCTCCTTCACCTTTTTCACTTCGCGGCCACAGTCTGGGCAAGCATACCCGTTGTCCGTTTTCGCTTGGGTTTCTGTCCAGAAAGCCTCGCAAGGTACACAGTAGAAACCCTCGTACTCGCCCAAATAAATATCACCTTGGTCGAGCAGGCGCTGGAACACTTTTTGTACGACCTCTTTATGACGAGGCTCTGTGGTACGGATGAAATCATCATAAGAGATGTCCAGCTTTTGCCACAGATCCTTTACCCAATCGACAATCGGGTCGATGAATTCGAGCGGTTGCTTGCCATCTTCGGCTGCACGCTCTTGGAGCTTTTGACCATGCTCATCTGTCCCTGTCAGGTAATACACATCATAGCCGCGCAAACGCTTATAACGAGCCATAGCATCACACGCGATTGTGGTGTAGGCGTTACCGATGTGGAGTTTGTTACTCGGATAGTAGATCGGTGTAGTGATGTAATAAGTAGGTTTCATTGCAACTATTCCCCTCCTGTTTACGTTTATTAAAATAAGGAAAAGCCCACCCCAAAAAAATTGGGGCGAGCTCTATCTCGCGGTACCACCCAAACACTCCGTCCCCTCACGGAAAACGGACTTGGTGAGTCAAAGCATGACTCTACCCGTAACGTGGGCATACGTCACAGACTACTGGGTACGGTCAATGCCGTCACTGTTCATCTGCAAGACTCAGGGTCCATGTTCAGCTTACTCACTTATACCGGTTTTCAGCTACCCCGGCTCTCTGAAATAAGGAGGATCGGCTTACTCTTCCCATCATGGTCGTTTGCTATCATTTGCTGTATTTATCCTCTATTGTACACGACCAACCTGTTTTGTAAACATCCACGGCAAGCCCATTTTCCTGAGGAATTTTATCGCTTGCTTCACACCAACTTTACAAATTACAAGAAGAAAAGAGAAAACTTGGAGTTTTTGTCGAATCGTCATGTTGAGTTTCGACATTCGTCGACTTATTCGACACCCAATAATCCCAGTAAATTTTATCCATAAAATTTTCCATATCACTTCCAACTTTTTGAGAAACACTGATTTAACAGCGTTTTCGTTTTGAAAAAACATTTTACTTTTCAAGGAATTGTCAAAATCATGTTGACACCTTTGGGAATGGCTGGTATGATTATCCCAACAGAAAATGTCGAATATTGACGATAAATGATGAGTGTATAACAATAGCATCGACATATACAGATTTTGGGAGGAGATTTTAACTATGATGAAATCAACCGGTATCGTTCGCAAAGTAGATGAATTGGGTCGTGTTGTTATTCCAATCGAATTGCGCCGCACTCTGGGTATCGCTGAGAAAGATGCTTTGGAAATCTACGTTGACGGAGAGCGCATCATCCTGAAAAAGTATGAGCCTGCTTGTATCTTCTGTGGAAACGCTGACAAAGTATCTCACTTTAAAGGTAAAATTGTGTGCCAAGATTGCCTGACAGAAATGCCTGTTAAACGCTAATATCATTTGTTTACATAAACATGCCTTTGTGGGACGAGCCTCACAAAGGCTTTTTGTTTGCTATTTTTTCTTCAACAGCGCTCGGAAGAAGAACAGCCTAGGCGCATACAAATCAGAATAGACCACATCAGCCGGCATTTCAAAGGATACATCGCCAGAAAACTGTAGCCCTACCTCCGCCAAAACTTGCTGCAGTCGCGCTAAATTAATCAGCGGGTAATCAAAAGTGAGTACGAGCTGCCCATCGTCTTTTAACACTCTGTGAAATTCGCGGAATGCTTGCACCATAATCGGGTCTTCGAGATGCTCGAGAACAGAGATACAAAATACAGTATCAAACTTTTGGTTCGAATACGGCAAGTAGGTCAAATTGGCTCGACAATAATGAATACCGTCAAAATAATGCGCAGGCAAGCTGTCTGCTACTCTTCCCCCAAATACCTCCATAATATCTTGATAGATCGCTTCCTTAGACAATATCCGATTATCGAGATCACAAGCGTGTACTTCTCGACAATGATCAGCCAAATAAAATTTGAATGGGTGGCATATCCCGCATGCCGAATCAAGCACAACCTCATTCGGATTGGCAAACTGTTTAGCCCAGGCATATTCGTACGGTCTACTGTTCCATGTAACCGGCAGCGTAAATATGAAGTGATCGTCTTTTTCATCTGTATTCACAATAAAACGAGAATCACGTATACTCACTGCTGATTCCCCCTTCCTTTCCTTCCGAAAACGCCGTCAGCGCCCCTTACCATCGTATTCACGTACACCGTCGAGATGACGAAAAGAAAAAAGCCGACCGTTTCGGCCAGCTTCGCTCACTCATTGACTTCTATTCACGATGATATTCGTTGTAAACATCTCGTTTGGATACGTTTCGATCATCGGCAGCTTGCTTGATGGCTTCCTTTTTCCCCATGCCTTGTGCGCAGTAATGATCCACATGCTCCACGATACTCAGCGATTGCCACCATGTATCATCGACTTCGGCTTCCAGCGGACCGGTGTTCCCTTCGACAATGACACAAAACTCACCGCGCACCTCGCCGCTTCTGAGCCATTCCAACAGCTCGTCCAACGTCCCACGCACAAATTCCTCGTAGCGCTTTGTCAGTTCTCTCGCCAGAACAGCTCGCCGATTCCCCCACGCTTCCTGCATGGCAACAAGCGTCTTTTCCACCCGATGGGGAGCTTCATAAAAAATCAGCGTTTCTGGATATCGCTTCAGTCGTTCCAGCTCTTCGCGTCTTTCTTTGTTTTCGCGGCCCATAAATCCGCAAAATACGAAGCGATCCGTAGGAAGACCTGAAGCAATCAAAGCTGTCAAAGCCGCATTGGCACCTGGAACGGGGATGACAGAGAATCCCGCTGCGGTCGCATCTCGTACCAGCTCTGCACCCGGGTCGGAAATAGCCGGCAAGCCAGCATCGCTTACCAAGGCAATCTTCTTGCCCTCAGCAAGCCACTGCAACAGCCCATTTCCGCTGGCTTCCTTATTATGCTCGTGATAGCTGACCGTACGTTTTTCGATTTGAAAATGATTCAGCAGCTTTCTTGTCTGGCGCGTATCTTCACACGCGATGACATCGACTTCACGCAACGTATTTAGACACCGCACCGTGATATCATCGAGATTGCCGATAGGTGTTGCCACCAAATAAAGGACTCCTGCTTCTTCTGACGCAAAACTGCGTTGCACATTCATTCGGAGGCCCCTCCAATCAATTCTTCTTTTTTCTTGCGCGTTAATCGTTTGATGCTCTCTTCACGCTTAAGACCCCAGGAACGGTCTGCCCCTTCTTCCCAATAGAGCAGCTCCACTGGCCCGCGGCCTCTCGTATACTTGGCACCTTTTCCTTCATTATGAGCAGCCAAGCGGCGAATCAGCTCTGTCGTATATCCGGTGTAGAGTGTCCCATCCGCACAAGACAGGATGTAGACATAGTGACTCTTACTCGAGGGAATCTCGTCTGCCATAATAGATTTCCTGTAGTTCTTCACAGTATTGCTCTCCATTTTCATACACAATCAGCGGCGGCTGAATTCTCAGCTCCGGCTTTCCACCCCTTATTCCCTCGATCAGAACCATATTCGGCTCTGCTTCCTTGCGCGGGTAAACCAGACGCATCCGTTTCGGCTCGATGCCGTATTGGCGCATAAGCGAAATGATGTCGATCAAACGCGTGGATCGATGCACGAGCGCCAGCTTCCCACCGTTTTTTAGCAACTGACTCCCCACGCGAATGACATCCTCCAAGGACAGCATAATCTCATGCCGCGCGATCGCAAAGTGCTCGCTGATGTTTTTCTCCCCACTGGTCGAAGGCATATACGGCGGATTGCACGTGATCAAATCGTACTTCCCGTGCCCAAACAACGACACCGCATCCTTCACATCGCCATGATGCATCGTAATTCGTTCGTTCAAGCCATTCAATGTCACATTGCGGCTTGCCATGCTGAACAAACGCTCTTGAATTTCGATTCCATCAAAACTGGCTTCTGGCGTACGCGTGGTCATTATGAGTGGTATCGCCCCATTGCCCGTGCACATATCCAATACTTTTCCGCGCTTTGGCACCGATGCGAATCGCGCTAAAAGAACCGCGTCCATCGAGAAGCAAAACACTTCGTGGCTCTGAATGATTTTCATTTCATGTGTCAATAAATCATCGATGCGCTCTGTTTCGTAAAGCGGCACGTTGGTGACAGGTTCCATCTACGGCTCGTACTCCCTTTTGTTCTTGTCTTATTATTCCTATCCGGAAAAAAGCGACCTGACACGTGGCCCAGGTCGCTTTTTCATGTGGTGCTGGTTACTCACCGCTTATTTTTGAGGGCCGCCGCTCAGGAATGAGAGACAGAACAGGCAATCCCCTTCTTTTCGCAGGCTGCCGAAATGCACGTTGCAGATATGAAATCCTTCCGCGTACAAACGGGCGAGGTTGTCATATCCTTCTCCGACCACTGCCTTTTTGGCTTTTTCCTTCGCGACAGGGCTTGTTCCCTTTTGTTTTGCTTGGGAGCCGGTCTTTTTCCTGTCTAGTCGGTTGCGAAGGTGCTGGTTTTCAACGAGTAATTGGGCGTTTTCCTCCATCAAAACAACGATGACGTCTTTCAGTTCACCAATTTCTTTATAAAGGTCACCAATACGTTCTTCAATGCTCGCCATCTTGACGAAGATTTCCCGTTTGTCCACTAGCTCACCTCTCCCCTACCCCCACGCTTTATTCAAAGGTGGGGAGACCTATCGCAATCTCATCCAATCCAAATTCGGTGACTCGCTTGTCGATTGAAAGCTCTACTTGGACAGATTGATCAAGTACGTTTACGGAAACGACTCGTCCATTTCCCATCGGGGTGGTGACCACTTTGCCAATGTCTGGCATCTCATCCTTCGAGCTTTCATAGTTGTCATTCTCGTATTTTAAACAGCACATCAACCGGCCGCATAGACCAGAGATTTTGGCTGGATTCAACGAAAGATTTTGGTCCTTGGCCATTTTGATCGAGACAGGCTCGAAATCGCCGAGGAACGTCGAACAGCAAAGCAACCTGCCACAAGGTCCAATCCCGCCAAGCATTTTGGCTTCGTCACGCACACCGATCTGGCGAAGCTCAATCCGGGTACGGAATACGGAGGCGAGGTCTTTTACCAGCTCACGGAAATCAACCCTGCCATCAGCGGTAAAATAAAAGATAATCTTGTTGCGGTCAAACGTGTATTCTACATCGACCAGCTTCATTTCGAGCTTGTGCTCTTTGATCTTCGTCTGACATACAGCAAAAGCATTCTTGGCGGCTTGCTTGTTTTCATCCACCTGTTTTGCATCTCGCTCGTCTGCCATCCGAATGACCTTTTTCAGCGGCAATACGACATCAGACTCAGCTACTTCTTTTTTGCCAATGACGACCTTGCCAAACTCGACCCCTCGCGCCGTTTCAACGATAACGGTGCAGTCTTGCTCAATCGGCAGTCGGTCAGGGTCGAAGTAATATATTTTGCCCGCTTTTTTAAAGCGGACCCCAACAACCTCGTACAAGGGTTATCCCTCCTGGAATTGAAGAACCAACCGCTCAAGAGCCAACTGTGCGTTGGCATTTCGCTCTATCCGATTTTTCGTCTCCATGACCAAATCTATCCCACGCAAGAGCTCAGCTTTTGTCCATACCAGTGCTTGTCCTTGCAGCACATCCTGTTGGTCGCTGTTAATGAGATGGGCATGCCTGCCTACTTGCAAATACAGGATATCGCGCAGCCAAAGGATGAGCAAATCTAAAAAGAGGGGTAGTTCCTCTTTACTTTTGTCGCTCTTTTGCAACATATCATGGATCGTTAAGAGTGCAGATGAATTGCGCTGTTTGCACTCCTGCACCAATTGTATCACTAGATTTCTTAGCTGTGCAAACGATTCTGATTGGCTGAGTGTCATGGCTTCTTCCACATTTGTCGTAATGTGGGAAGCAACCTGCGCCATTCCCGCCAAAACGCCCTCTGCACGCAACTTTTCCGCAATCGATTCCGCAGAAACTGGTGAAAATTGAACGATTTGGCATCGAGATAAAATCGTAGGAAGAATCGCATGGCTGTGCTCTGTTAAAAGCAGTGCCAGTACACCAGCGGGCGGTTCCTCCAGAAACTTGAGCAGGCTGTTGGCAGCCTGTGTCGTCATTTTATCGACGTGCTCGATGATATATACCTTGCGTGACGACTCGACGGCGCGCATCGCCATTTCTTTTTGCAATGAACGGATCTGGTCGATTTTAATCGAAGCCCCATCAGGCGTAATAAACAACACATCCGGGTGATTGCCACCCTCTATGCGCCTGCATGTAACACAGGCCCCGCAGGCGTCTGCCTCCCTTTCCGAACAAAAAAGGGACTTCGCCAGATGCAGGGCCATTTGCTTTTTACCTGAACCTTTGGGACCCGCCAGCAAGTAGGCGTGTGCCAGTCGTTCGTTGCGCAAACTATGATACAGCAGTTCCTGTGCTCGTGGCTGCTGAGAAAAACGGGTCCATGTCATGATGGTTTCACACCCACTAAAAATACAAATTGATCAACATGCCGCGGATTTCGCCAATCCTGGCTAACAAATCAATCGTTGGTGCCTGCTCGCTCAAGAGCTCATCTGTCAGTTTGAGCAGCTCTGCATCCACCTCTTTGACGATTTTGTACAGCCTGCTGCGACCACGCCGATTCATTCCTCGTCTATCGTCCAAGGCAATGCCGAACTTCACAGCCTCTTCCATGAACTGCTTGACGAGATTTTTATAAGCATAGAAGTCACGAACGGCGCGAGAACGAGCAAGAATCTGTCCCTGCCTGTCTATGTCTGTCAGTAGCCGGGTAAGCTTCTCCTGAGACATACGTTCGTCTTCTCCTTGAATCATCGTGCCAAAATTCAGCTTTTCCAGTTGAGGATTCTTACGTGAATCCGTCGTTTTAATTAAGTCCAGTTTAGGCCGTAACCCATCACTGATTTTCATATCGCCACCTCCGTCGCCCGATCCAATACAGGGTTTATCCCCATGAGATCAAGTATATACGAAAGTTGCGAAAAAAGAGAGAAGGAACCACGTTAAAATGAGTGGAACTCTCCGACATCCAATACAAATACTGCCGCACCACCCACCTGTACTTCCAGTGGATATGGCATGAACGAGTCTACAGCATTACTGAGTGGAGAGACGGGAGTGACCATTTGTTTGCGGGATTTGCAATTATGCGCAATGATGTCGATTACTTCCGGCACGCTTTCGTCAGACGTACCGATCAAAAAAGTTGTGTTACCGGCGCGTAAAAAGCTACCAGTACTAGCCAGCTTCGTAGCACGAAAACCTTTTTTCACCAGTTGTTGAGACAGACGACCACTATCTTTATCTTGGACGACCGCAACTACCATTTTCATCGGCTATCACCCTTTCTCCCATGATCAATTCCCAATTTAACTTCTTCATTGTATGAAAAACGCGTAGGCTTGGTACGTTATTTCGCTTAAACATATTATACAGCATGTACATCATCCTGCGGTACAGGGAACCTTACAGCTTGATCAAAAGACGACTTTTTGAACGGCCTTTTATAACCTGTCTAGCAGTGCCTGTAGGGCAGATTGATATACATGTTCCATCGGCTGCTCGGCATCAATCACGACAAAACGTTCTGGGTCGCGTTCCATAACCAGCTGATACCCTTCCCGAACAAGCTCATGGAAACGCATCCCTTCCAGATCGAGACGATTCACTTCGCGTCCACGGGAGGCATTAATCCGCGCCAATCCGATTTCGGGCTGTACATCAAAGAACAAGGTCAATTCCGGCATGCAGTCACCGACAGCAAATCGGTTAATCTGGTAGACAGCATCAATGCCCAATCCCCGCGCATGTCCTTGATAGGCAAGACTGCTGTCGATAAAACGGTCGCACAGTACCAGCTTGCCCTCTGCCAAAGCAGGTAACACCTTTTCCGCCAAATGCTGGCCACGGGCTGCCGCATACAAAAGAGCCTCCGTTCTTTCATCCATCTGCGTGTGGGCCGGATTCAAAATAATTTCCCGGATTTTTTCGGCGATATCAATTCCACCGGGCTCACGAGTCAAAAGTACATCGACTCCCCGCGCCTTCAGCTCTTCGTACAGCTTGGCGATGACGGTGGATTTCCCAGCCCCTTCTCCGCCTTCTATCGTAATAAATCGGCCTTTCTTTCCTGTTGCCACTTCCATACTCCTTCCACCCCTGTTGTAGCAGGCCAGTTGCTTAGATTATCGTAAAACCTGTATCGTTTGTAGCTGGTCGTCCTGTACGCCATGGAATCGCGTTTGTCCTCTCGCCAATTCCTTCAGCATCGCCAGACTTTCTTCATCGATCCGCTCGCCTGGCACCAGCACTGGAATACCTGGCGGATATGGAATCACCATCTCTGCCACAATTCGTCCCAGAGCCTGCTCCAAAAGAATCGACTCCCTCGGGCAGTCAACGGCTTCATGCATCGGCAATGCCTGCTCGCGCAAATAATGGGAAGACACGACTCCCGTCAAAAGAACACGTTCCTCCCCCGGTTCTACTTGTGGCGCCATCGTTTCAAGCAGTCTCCACAAAGCATCCAGGTCACGGGAGGATGTTCCTGTCGAAGCTGCAAGGAGTACATGAGAGTCATCCGCCAGCTCCGAGAAAATCCCGTGCTTTTCCATCGACTTCTGCAACTCAAATCCACTGAATTGGGCCGTTCGCAAATGGAAAAACAGCTTCAACGGGTCAAGCGTAGTGTATACGCTGTTCGTGGACAGTCGCGGCCAATCCAGCCACTCCAGTCGATCGAGTCGCTCCCGAAACTTCTCCAAAAGCGGCAACAACCTGTTCCACTCTTCGGTTGCCGCAAGCGCCAGATGACGTCTGGCTAAATCGAGTGAAGCCATCAGCACATACGACGGGCTGGAAGACTGAAGCATAGCCAGATGTCGGAACAACCGTTCACGATCAATCCGCTCCCCCTGAATATGCAACATCGAGGACATCGTCATTGCCGTTCCCATTTTGTGTGTCGATTGGACCGAAGCATCCGCACCTTCCTGCATAGCAGAACGCGGAAAGGCAGGATGGAACCCATAGTGGGCACCGTGAGCTTCGTCTATCAAAAGCGGTACGGCAAACCGATGGACCGTAGCCGCCATTTTCGCCAAATCGATACCCATTCCATAGTAGGTAGGATTCGTCAAAAACACTGCCTTGGCATCGGGGTGTGCAAGTAGCGCACGCTCTACATCTTCGCGCCTTACACCCGCTGCGACTCCTGTTGCCAAATCGACGGCAGGTACTAAAAAGATCGGGGTTGCTCTCGCCATCATAATGCCGTTGAATACAGACTTATGGCAATTGCGTTGTACGAGAATCTTGTCGCCCGGTCTGCATACCGTCATGATGAGGGCGATATTTCCTACTGTACTTCCTCCGATCAAAAACTTGGTCTGTTCCGCATGGAAGGCTTGCGCCGCCAAATCCTGCGCTTCTGCAATGACACCTTGTGGCTGATGCAGGTCATCTGTCCCGCTAATTTCCGTTACGTCCAGCTCCAATATGTCTTGAAAGCGATTTTTGGCATAGTTGTCAAAGCTGTGGCCCATTTTATGTCCTGGCACATGAAACGGATGCGGCCGATGCTTGGCGTGCCGTTCAAGCTGTTCATAAAGGGGCGCACGCTTTTGTCGCTCCCGAAATTCAACATCTCTCTCCAACGCGCGACTCACGTCCTTTATTTTTATTCCCCTATTTTAGCATGATTTGGACACGCATGAGGCCAGCAAAAAAAAGACACCGGAATGCACCGATGCCTTCTTTCTTCACGCATCTTTTCGCAACCAAATGCGTCTCATCTGATGAATAAAAAATGGATACTTTTCATCCTGTACATCGGTATTGACCATTTCCTGTTCGCACCGTTGACAGATAAACTGCTCACAAATGGCGATTCCGTCATTCTGCTCCTGTTCACAGACGATACATCGCTGAGCAACTTTTTCCATAGTGAAAACGCCTGCCCTTTTCCTCAATATATCAACCATTATACCCTATTATAATCAGCATCATTCCCAAACGTTCGTGTTTTCGCCGATAGCTCGGTAGGCTTGGAAATAGGACCGGGCTTCCTGCACAGGGAAACAAGCTGCCGCATCAATGACGTAGGACTGCCTCATCGCGTTAACCAGCTCGGGTAACGGCAGCTCGGCAATGGTCGTTCCCGCGGCATTTCCGATCACGAGCAAATCCGCATCCTTTACAGCATCCTGCCACGAATCGTACAGCGTCCAACGCGTTATCCTTTTGTTCGGAATTGGCTTGTCCTCCCCGGTGTACACCGCAACGTCTTTTTCAGCCAACCAGTCAGAAGACATATGCTCCCATAGCGAGTCCTCCCCCCAAAGTACGATCCGCTGTATTTTCGCATTTTGTAGAACGAGCCTGCATTCTTTTTCAAGCCATCGAACGATGAGGGAAGAGTCCTGGCGGGAAGGATAGAGCCAGCCCTGACCGATTCGTTTGTCCATACCGAGCGCGCGACTGACTTGCAGCAGAGAAATTCCTTTCTTATCACAGCTGGCACCAAGTTCGATGTAAAACTGCTCCTTCCACGCCAAATAGCGAGGGAATTGCCGAAGCACTTCATCCACTTCGCGCATTCCGCATACCATCGATACAAGTGAGTAGCCAGCGAGCTGCTTACAGAGAAAACGCATCCATCTCCCATTGGGTTCTCCTCCAAGCAAAGCACTCTCGTGGGTAAATAACGCCATGCGAATGATCTCATGCTCCCCGGTGTGCTCGTATTGGGCATGTAAAGTATTCGCCCAGTCGTATGGCACGTCGCTTCCGTAGACAAGTGTGAGCCATGGTCCCGTTCCCAGCTTTCGCACTCTTCCCTGCAAAAGCTTGCCATCAGTCTCTTTTGTCAGTAGAAATCCATCAGCGACTTCATCTATGAAATCTGCTTGGTAAACAGACAGCTCAATCCCACATGCTCCAAGCTCATTGCCGAATCTGGTTACGACCTCCTCTGAAATGACCCATAGCCTCACGCTTTCCTTCCCTCCTCATTACGCCCTACCGAATCAGTTTCCATATCATTCCTTTTATCCTACCCATAACAAAAAGCCGTCAATCCAGTCATGCTAGACAAACGGCTTGTTTCACTCCTTGTATGAGCTTTCTCAAGATTTGCGACTGTGCGATAATGGAAACGCAGACTTTCATTCATCCAGAACGCTGTAAAAGGAAGTGACTTCTCATGAAGGAAACCGCCGCCCATACGATCTATAGCTACAAGCTGCTCTATCGTTTTCGCTGGCGACTCGTCGGCTACCTTTTTCAACTGTTGTTAATAGGCTTGTCCCTTATTTCGCACTCATTTATGCTACAAGTCCCCGCTTATACGCTGATTGTGACGTTAGCGATTTTACCTGTAATACCGATCAGTCATTTGGTCTTTTTTCGACTGTATGCCCTTCTACGCGGCCATAAACCTAAGACAACTGCCGATATGCTCGTCTCACCGTGGTGGGGGGCAGGCTATCCACTTCCCATCCCGCTATCTGTCTATCGGGGTAGTGAGCTCACGGTAATCGTGGGAAGTATGGCGATAGCAGCCGGGGCTTATGTGTGGCTTTCGAAAGGATACGCGCTCACCTTGATCACCGGAACGTTGATCGTTGCGCTGCCACGCCTCCTCGCCCTCCTTGCTTCCTTTCGTCAGCCAAGTCGTAGCCGGGTGAAATACGAGGATCGCGGCGTTGCTTTTTTGCTTACCGATGGATAACCGAATCGATACACCTTTACATAACCCATAGCTTGATGACAATCAACGCCGCCAATCCAGGCAAACGGAGAAGTCCGACGAGCAGAGCCGTCACCGGGTTGATCGGGATGTGGAAGTTAGCCAGCTCTCCAACCAGATTGGTGAAAAACAGCAATAGTGCGCCAATCACGACTTGCATGATCCCAAATCCAATCCACCTAATCGGGCCCGTGACAGATTTGCTGACGGCAATCACCAGCAAAATTCCAACTACAATCAGTGCTATAACCCACCCTGTAGTCATCGGCTTTTCCTCCTATGCTTGTTGGCGATTCCTCTCGCGCTTTGCTTGCGCGAGCAAATACATATACCGCTTTTCGGTCACATGCAAATAATAAATGACATCATCCAAACCGCCATCCGGTTCACTGATCTCCACAAGATGGCGGGCATGCTGCCAATTCATTCGCGCCTGATTGACTGCCACATCCAAGCTCGCTTCATTCCATTCCACTACGAACCGCGCTTTTTTTCTCCACCTACTCACCCGCTAGCTTCCCCCTCACTGAAAGTAGTACAGTACTCCAGTCATGTTGTTCACCGCATGCAACAAAACAGCTCCCCAGATCGATTGGTACCGATGTCGAACGAATCCGAGTAGAAGTCCAATGACAAAAAGCGGAGCGAACAGAGCGATATCCATATGCAAGAGCCCAAACCAGAAACTGCTCAGGAAGATACCCATAAAGGGCCCGATTCTCCGAACCAAATAAGTCTGAATCACGCCGCGAAACAAAATCTCCTCCGCAATCGGAACCAATATGCCAATAACCAGCAGTGAGGTGAGCGCCGCCAAAATATCCGTTTCTTTCGCCTGCACAATCTCTTTTTCGATCAGCTGCTCTCGCTCTGATGACAGAGACAGTCCAAACCAGTCCGCAATCGGGTTCGTCACCACCGCATCCAGCACCAGTGCAATCAAAAGAAACAGGGCAGCGAGCATCAACAGCATCCGGCCTAGTCGTACAGGCCGGCGAACGCCGATTTCCCCCAGTCTTCCACGAAACCACAGCGGAATCAAAATCAACAGGAACAGTTGAAAAATAGCTGATTCCAATATCCCTCCGATCGTACCGGTGGAAAAGAAGGTACCTTCCAGTAAAAACCCATACAACAGTAGTACGCCTGTTTGAAACACATGCAGCCAAGCAACAATATGCAGTACATCATTCCCTGTAAGCTGGTCATACTGCCATAGCCATGACGTCTTCTGCCGTCTTTCTCGGAGCAAGCTCACAATGAAGCCAACGGTCGCGATGAAGCTAAATACCGTCACTGCAAATGCAAGTAATCCTAGCCATACCTCCGGTTGCCCAACGGTGCTAGCGACCCACTTTCCGTCTTCCCCCTTGTGAAAACGAATCATCGATAACTCCGCAGTAAACATGAGCCAATACCCAATAAACAGCATGATCGCCCATGGAGTGGACTTTTGTCGCCGTATCCCACTCGCAAGCGACAGTCCTGGTCCTGTCAGCATCTCCTCACGCTCCTATTTCACTGTATGTCTCGTCCATTCAAAAAAGTCCGGCATTTCTATCAGGATTGCAAAGCTTTTATCTTTGCTTCTGCTACTTGCTTGAGATATTCATTGCGCGTCCACAAAAACCGCGTCATATACGCCTCCAAGAACAACCAATCCGCAAGCTTCCCCAAAATACCCAGCGGAGATGTGTAGTCAAAAATATCGATCATCCTCGTTTGGTTGTCCGTTATCGGAATGAACTCATGCGTGTGATGAAACCGTTTGAATGCGCCAGAAACCATCTCATCCACGAAATAACACGGTTCCTCCATCTCTGTGATTTTCACCGTCAAATTCTGCTTGATACCGAAGTGAATGGCTTCCCAGGTAACCGTCTCCCCCAGGTTTATCAGTCCGCTCGTTACTCCTCCAATCGCTCTCTCCTTCGTGCTGGAAGTGGATTCCATATGCAAATCAATGCTTCTGGCAGCATCGAAGCAGACTTGTCGCGGAGCATCTATCAAAAACTCCATACGAATAACCGGCATACTGCATCCTCCTCTTGAAACGAAAAAAAAGACAGGCAGACCCCGTCTTCTTTTCTATCTTTATCGTACGATATATTTAAAAAGTCGTCCTTTCAGCACCGAGAAAGTGGCGAGAACCTGAAGAAGGAGGAGTGGAGTGTAGGGGACCTACATGAACACCAGACTTCGAAGGTGAACGCCAATTTCGATGTCGAATGATCAGCCTTAAACTACATCGTGATCAAAGGACGACTTTTTAAATTTCCTTTTACATTTCCTTTATAGGTCGCGTCTGCCTTCCAATGCTTTGGTCAGCGTCACTTCATCGGCGTACTCCAAATCTCCACCGACTGGCAAGCCGTGCGCGATACGTGTCACGCGAATGCCAAAAGGTTTAATCAGCCGGGAAATGTACATCGCTGTCGCTTCCCCTTCGATATTCGGATTGGTCGCCAAAATGACTTCCTTCACCTGCTCATCACCGAGGCGCTTCAACAGGTCGGGAATGCGAATATCCTCCGGGCCGATCCCATCCATAGGAGAAATCGCCCCGTGCAAAACGTGATAATACCCTTCAAACTCTCTCGTCTTCTCCATCGCTACCACGTCTCGCGGCTCTTGCACTACACAGATGACTGAGCCGTCACGACGTTTGTCCCGACAAATATGACATGGATCGAGATCGGTAATATTGTTGCAGACCGAGCAGTAATGAAGCTGACGCTTGGCATTGACCAATGCTTTTGCCAGATCAAGTACGTCGTCCTCTTTCATATTGAGCACAAAAAAGGCAAGCCGCCCAGCCGTTTTTGGACCAATGCCGGGCAATTTCATAAAACCATCAATGAGCTTTGAGACCGGTTCTGGATAAAACATCGCCTACTCCTCTTTTCCTGCCCAATTTTTAGAACAGGCCTGGGATGTTCATGCCTCCGGTAAACTTGCCCATTTCCTTACCTACCATTTCCTCTGCTTTGCGCAGTGCATCGTTCACAGCAGTGAGCACCAGGTCTTGCAGCATTTCTACATCTTCAGGGTCTACTACTTCTGGCTTGATCACGATGTCTTTGATTTGCTTATGTCCATCGATTTTCACAGTGATAGCACCGCCACCAGCAGAGCCTTCCACGATTCTATCTTTCAAGCCTTCTTGCGCTTTTTGCATTTCTTCCTGCATTTTTTTCACTTGCTTCATCATTTGTTGCATTTGCTGCATGTTTTTCATTGAGATATCCTCCCTAAATGGTTATGAGTGTATGATTTAGTCTTTGACTTCAACAAGACCTTCTCCGACGAGCTTGATGGCTTCCGCCAAAAACGGGTCCTCTTCTGGCTCATCAGATGCGTCTTTTTGACCAACCTGCTGGTCTACACTTTGCCACTCTTCCTCCATGACAGACAAGAGCTGCAGGGGTTTGCCCAGCACCGTAGACATAACGCGCTCGATCACGCTCCGAAGCTCTGCCTCCATCGTCTTATCGCAATGGATGGCACTGTTGAAGGTTACGACAACAGCTTCATTGCCGGCAGCTACCGGTTGACCATTGACTAGCCAAGCCTGGTACTGAATCTTGATCTTTTTCAGTTCGGTCAAAATTTGACTCCACTGCCCGCGCACCTGTCTCGTCAAATTCTCATCCATGGCCTTCGCGACTTCCCTGACTCTATTCATCGGGGTTCGTGAACCACCAGAAGCCGCGGCTATGCGCCTTGGCTCGTTCTTACGTGTTTCTTCGGCCTTTTGCTGGCCGGGAATGCTCACCTGACCTTGCATCACTTGAACCAAACGCTCTTCCAAAACGCGGATGCGATTGGACATCGCGGTCAGTTCCTCGCTGTTAACGGGTGAGGCACCCATAGATTCCGTCACATTCGCATTCGCATTAGGCTGGCACATTTTGGCAAGGGTCAGTTCAACCAACACCCTTGCATAGGTCGACCATTTTAATTGCGACAAAGCCTGATTGCAGGTCTCAATCGCTGCGTAAAGCACCGGAAACGAGTACAGCTTTGCAACCTCTGCAAACTGATCATCAATCATGGTCCGCTCAACAATCTCTTCCAACTGCGGCGCTGTCTTCAATAACAGCATATCGCGGTAATAGTAGAGGAAATCGTGCAGGAACTGCTCCGGATCCTTCCCTTGCACCATGACTTTATCAAATTGCTCCATGACCTGTGCAACATCGTTTTCGGCAATATGTCGCGCAAGCACAGAAAAGTAAGATTGGGCAACTGTGCCCGTAATCTGCATAATATCACTAGCACGAACCTCGTCCTTGCTATAGCTAATCGCTTGGTCCAACAAGCTAAGAGCATCACGGGCTCCACCTTCAGCCATCTTCGCTACGAGCTGCAGGGCCTGCTCCTCCACCTGCACCCCTTGTGATTGGCAAATCCTTTGCAAAAGATCGACCATCACTCTCAGTGGAATTCGGTGAAAATCAAAGCGCTGGCAACGAGAGATAATCGTCGCTGGCAGCTTGTGCGGCTCTGTCGTCGCCAAAATAAAAATGACGTGGGACGGCGGCTCTTCGAGGGTTTTTAACAAAGCGTTAAATGCCTCTGTCGTCAGCATATGCACCTCATCGATGATGTACACTTTATACCTGACGTCGCTCGGGGCAAATTTCACTTTGTCGCGAATGTCGCGGATCTCTTCAACACCACGGTTGGATGCCGCGTCGATTTCCAGCACATCCGTTACAGAACCGTTGGAGATGGCTCTACACGTATCGCATTGATTGCATGGTTCGCCATCTATGGGCTGCTCGCAGTTCACTGCTTTCGCCATAATTTTGGCTGCACTTGTTTTTCCCGTACCTCGGGGACCGTTGAATAAATAGGCATGGGACAGCCTATTTTCGCGTAAAGCATTACGCAAGGTTGTCGTAACATGCTCTTGTCCGACTACGTCTTGAAAAGTCTGCGGTCGGTATACGCGGTATAGCGCGGTATAAGCCATGTTCGTGTGACACTCCCCATCTGCACAGTCCTCTTCTATATCCTATTCAGTATACACGATTGCCACCGTTCGTACAAAGTGAACGGACATGTCTCACAGAAAAACGCCCCGTTCACAATTGTGCGGGACGCATTCTACTCCTAATACGGCAGCATGATATGGAAAGTCGTCCCAAACCCTTTGGAGGAGACACGGATTTGACCGCCAATATCGTGAATGATTTTTTGGCAGACAGACAATCCGAGCCCTGTTCCTTCCTCTTTTGTCGTAAAAAACGGATCAAAAATCTTATCAATAATGTAAAGCGGGATGCCCGGACCTGTATCGTGAATATCGATACTCACTTTGTCGCCGTCCTGATCGAAATGATGGGAGATCCGAAGCGACCCATGCTCTCCCATTGCTTCTATTCCATTTTTGCAGATATTAATGAACACTTGCTTCAATAGCTCGGTATCCCCGACAACCATCGGAAGCTTCCCGCGCGAGGCAAACTGGACATCAATTCCGTACAGATTCGCCTGTGACTCGACGATCGGCAATATTTCCTCAAAAACAGTATTTAAGTCGACCATCGAATATTGAATATTACGCGGCTTGCTCAATAATAGGAATTCACTGACTAAAGAATTGATGCGATTGATTTCGGTGAGCATGATTTCGGTGTATGTTTTCTCCCTATCCATGCCGCTGTCAGCGAATAACCTGAGGAACATTTGGAGAAATCCTTTGATTGAGGTAAGCGGATTGCGAATCTCGTGTGCTGTACCAGCAGCAATTTGCCCGATCATCGCCAAGCGTTCATTCCGCTCGAGCTTTTGGGCGAAGGATCGCAGGTTTGTTATGTCTTTGAAAAGAATAAACGCCCCTACTGTTTTTCCTGACTCGTCTTGGAGCGTATTTGCGTCGACAATCAGCTCATAGCGTTGGTTGTCATTGGTCCAGGAAGTCGCGACATTTTGCAGCTTTACGCCTTCCAACAGTTCTTTTTTAATGAACCGATGCGGTTCAGGGATGCCACTAAATACTTGATCGACGTGTTTATTGATGACGTCCAGTCTTTCCATACCCAGCAGCTTGCACGCCGTCTGACTGGCTTCGATAATGATCGATTTCTCGTCGAGGATAAACAAGCCCATGCTTGTATCATAGGTCAGTTTGGTCAGCAATCGTTGCGACAACAGCTGATCGCTTTCTTTTGCGAGTTGGGGAAAATGGATCATGTACAGAAGTTCTTCTGCTTGCTGTGCCATGATCATGACAGAGGTGTTCCTGCATCTCCCCTGTTTATCACACCATTCCAGTTCGACCTCGCCTTTGGTTCCCACTTCTTCTTCCTTTCGCAAATATTCCTCATACAGTTGTTCCATGGAACCTCGCTGAGGAAGAAGAGCGCTGATAGGCTGATTGATAAGTTGATCGCGTGAATATCCGGTTACACGAAGCAGTTGTTCGTTGACCTCCACGATACTACCCGCTTGATTCACCAACAAAACGGCAGTAGGCAGTTGATGCATGAACCGCTGCAATCGACCGGACGAGCCAACGAGATGTAACGAAGAAAGAGCACTCATAGCTTGTCCCTCCTGGCCTATGACGTATTTTGAAAGGAAAGAAACCAAATCCTTTCCGCCTATTATGAAAATTCGTGAAAATGCTCATAAAACCTTCATTCTATCCACTTGAAAAACACGGAAATGTTTCGCTAGTTATCGTCAATTTCCAACAAAAAATAATTGGATCGCAAAATAAAAATAGCATGCTTCCCTTCGGAAACATGCTATCTGTACATACGTGATAAGTACCGTGCACCTATCTTCGATAATCCTTATCCGAGCGTTACTTATGGTAGCAGCTCAGAGCAGGCTACCCTGCGGCACACGCGATGATCCACTTATGGCTGCTTCCTTCCGGATCTGACCAGGTTCATGGGTTCGCGTTGCACAGGACCCGCTCCTCAACACCGCCGCCATAAGGCAGCCTCACATAAGAAAACCTAGGATAGGAATTCAACCCTGCTATTGCGGATTGCAGGTTACAGGGCACCGCAACCTCCCCGTCTAGCACGGTAGAACTAGAATACCAAAGTTAGTAGCCGATAGCAAGGAGTAAACCTATCCAGTGTTAGGAAATCTCTCTATCCTTACTAACTCTTCCCTTGCAATCCGCCGATTGTGTAATCTGAATAGCTCCATCCTCAAAAGCCTTCTTAAAAATCAAAACAATGGAGGGGTCGAACTGAGTTCCTTCGCATCGCAGAATTTCTTCGTATGCCTCTTCTGCTGACATGGCTTTGCGATAGGAACGCGTAGAAGTCATGGCATCAAATGTATCTGCTACGGTCAGAATACGCCCAATCAGTGGAATTTCTTCCCCTTTGAGCTGATCAGGGTAACCCTTTCCATCCCAGCGCTCATGATGATGTCTTACCCCAGGACTGATATGCGATAGATTTTCTATCTGCTCCACAATTTCTCCACTGATGATGGAATGAGTTTTCATGCATTCATACTCGTCAGCCGATAGCTTTCCTGTTTTTAAAAGGACGTGATCAGGAATGGCTACTTTTCCGATATCATGCATTAAGCTAGCATAACGTAAATCATCTCGTGAAACGGCAAGCTGCTCTTGTTGCTGTAAATAATCGTAAATGATAAGGGCATAGTGCGTAACTCGTTCTGTATGTCCTGCTGTATAAGGGTCCTTCATCTCTACGGCTAAATAAAAGCTGCGAACGATTTGATCCAGGCTCTGTTGGGAATACTCCCGCTCTCGGGTAATTAACGCATGCATCTGTTCTGCCATCGTGTTGAACTTATTCTCCAGTAACGTTATTTCTTTCATCCCCTGTATCGGGACGCGTATGGAAAAATCACCTTTCAACAAGGAGTCCGTGGCGGATACCAAGCTATAGATCGGCTCACCTATCCATTTTGATAAACGATGAGCCACATAACAGGCAAATAAAACAACGATAAAAAGGGTGAAACAAAAGATGAGGTTCAATCGTTGTAATCGTTCATTGATCCCCTCTCGCGGCAACCATTCAAAATAAGCACCACCGCTTTTTTCTGATACTTTACGGTATACGTAAATGTCCTTGCCTTGGATGAGCAAGGAAAAGAGTCCATTTTCATTGGATTGTTCCCACTGACTGCGTGCCATTTCATAATGAGGAAGCGCCGAAACATGATTTCCAATCATAGCTTTATCGGTGTGAATCATAATGGTTCGGGAGGGGGAAAGGACCATCATGCCATACTCTTTTGGAACAACATAGGTACGGATCCAGTCAGACAGTTTATCCAGATTGATTTCCACCAATAAAAGTCCCGTAGCTTTTGGATTCGAGCTCTCCAGGCGCTTCTCGAGGAAAAATGATTTTGGGCGCTCTTCTTGCTCCCTTTTGGTAAGAAAATCTACCCTGTTTTCTCCGGTTCCCCATTGCTCTCGTTCCATAAATTGATTATCCGCACTCCAGCTCTTATCTTCGTGTAATGAGAAAACTCTTCCATCCTCACCGAGGAAAACAATATTTCCTACCACGTTTTGGTTGCTGGAGAAACGCTCGAATAGATTTTGGACTTGTTCCTGCGATGTCCATTCTCGCCGAAAGCCATTCTTTTTTCCTTCGTCAAAAGATGGTTCCTCTGTGATACGCATGGCCAGTCTATTCGCCAATTCATCGGTATCCTTTTGGATAGACTGAAAAAGGGACAGAAGCCGTTCATCGACGAGCCCTATATTCGCATCCATGTTCGTCTTGTATAGTTCAAACACTGCCTCTTTGGACTGATCATAAAAAAGGAAGCAAACAAGAATAGTTGGTCCTAGAATCAACAATAAAAATGTAGAAAATAATCGATCCCTCCACTTCTGGTACACAAGCCTCCCCCTTTTATCTAAGCTGTTCACCAAGCCAATAGCTACACCATTTATAGTGGGTACGATTATATAGTGTCATTTCACTATTTCCCGCTGGGATCAAACATAAACCTTTGTTCGAATCAAAAATGGAATATTCTTCATCCATAGACAAACGGACGCTGTCGTAATATCCTAGCTAAGAATTATTATCGTATGTGAGGAGATGCATCAGATGAGATACATCCTCCTGGTTTTTCTCGGAGCATGTAGTTATGGCATACTATCAACCATCGTAAAGCTTGCCTACAAACAAGGCTATTCGCCCGCAGAAGTAATTGGTGGGCAAATGTTTTTGGGTTTTGTGCTGACCTGGATACCCGCTCTTTTCTTCCTCCGGACCAAGCCTCCCCTTCGCCCGTTGCTATTATTGGTCACCGTAGGTCTGTCTGTCGGTTCCACGGGAATTATGTACTACAATGCCCTGCAATATATCCCAGCCTCGATCGCCATCGTCCTTTTGTTTCAATTCACATGGATGGGCGTATTGGTTGAAGCTGTGATGACTCGCCGAATGCCTGGGAAGGAGACGATTTTTTCCCTCCTATTGCTGCTGACAGGGACCTTTCTTGCAGGAGGAATTTTTGAGAGCGGCGGATTGGCCCAATTTCATATCCTCGGTGTCGTCTTCGGTCTTCTCTCAGCCGTTTCTTTTACGTTGTTTATTTTGTTCAGCGGAAAAATCGCCATTGCGATTAATCCGTGGATTCGTAGTTCCAGCATGGCAACTGGCTCTTTTCTGTTGGCCAGCCTGATTTACCCGCCCGTTTTTCTATTCAACGGAGCATTGTTGGACGGGTTGTTTCCATACGTATTTTTGCTCGCCTTCTTCGGCATTTTGATTCCGACCGTTTTTTTCAATTATGGTATGCCTCACATAGGGCCGGGGATGGGAGCTATATTAGGAGCAGCTGAGCTACCTATGGCTGTGATCTCCTCCTATGTCATTCTGAATGAATCTGTCTCTATACTCCAAGTGAGCGGTGTCGTGATCATTTTACTTGGAATCATCTTGCCGGAATGGCTGCGCCAGCGAAACATTCGAAGAAACAAGGCTACTTCATAAGCGTTGTCCAAAGCCCATCCATTGTGCCACTGCCGCACATACGGACGGGTTTTTTTATGATAAAAAGCAAAAAAACCTCTGCTCCACGCAGAGGGTTCGTTATGATTACATTTAGATTACTCTTGCCGATCACGATCGATCATCAGGGGCTGTGGTGCAGCTGCCATGCTTTTTTGTTTTCTCCAAACGGTAAAGCCATAATAAGCAGCAGCAATAAGAACCAGTGCGCCTAAGACAGAGAAAATCACAGCTCGATTATTCAACAAGGCCACATAAGAAGTAAGCATCTCCACTTTATTTCCCATGAAATGACCGAGCAAAAACAAGATCAACGTCCATACAAAGCCGGTTGTGTACGAAAACAGGGCGTACCGTGGAAACGTCATTTTCCCGATCCCGACCAAGTAAGGAACCACATGCCTGACGACAGGAAAGAAATAGCTGATACATAGAGCGTAGCTTCCGTAACGATCGAGCAGCGACTGCGCTTGATCTACGTACTTGTTCATTCCTTTTTTACGACTAATCCAATTCAGTGCAGGTGCACCTAGCCATCTCCCGAGCACATATCCCAATGACAGCCCTGACACGACACCCAAATAGGTCGCAATAAATGCAGGAAAAACATGCAGAAGTCCCATCGAGGTCAGCACTCCTGCAGACAGCACGATCACCTCGTCAGGTATCGGCATACCAACAATCCCTAGCCATAACATAAAGAAAAGAGCAAAATAACCAAACTGACCCACAGACTCGGACAGCATATCGACAATCATTTAGAAATCCTCCTAGCCGACACCCTTGCTATCATCCTTCCGGCAAATGTAGACAAAGGCAGGTGGCAGATTCAATGGAACCATCTTCACCGATACTTGCTCAAATACAGAGGAAAGCTGCTTTTTCATTTGCAGCGAATATTGAAAGGCGACAAATACTCCGCCAGGTTTTAGTGCATGATATACCTGATCCATAATTTGATCACGCAGCTCTTGTGGGAAGTTGGCAAATGGCAGTCCTGACAAAATACAGTCGGCTTTGCCCAATCCCGCGTCCGAAAGAACCCGATTCAAATCTACCGCATCTTCGTGGAATCGTACATCGGGAAATAGTGGTTCCAACCTTTTGCGCATCTTGGTCTCCTTTTCAAAAGATACCAGTACGGCTTCCGGCTTTTTCTTTTGCCCGATCCACTTCGTAAAAATCCCCGTTCCTGCTCCTAATTCTACAATTGTATGTGCTTTCTCCCAGTCGATGGGCGCAACCATTTGTTTACAAAGCGCACGGGAGCTAGGAGTAATACTGCCTACTTGGCCAGGTGACTGCAAAAAATTATAGAAGAACATCAGCCGATCCTTCATGCTGGATGGATGATGACAATCGATCATCATGTCAATATGCTCCCTTCTCAGTTCTTGCTTATCCATTTATCATATCCAAAAAACATTACGAATTATCTACCAAAAACGAAAGATTTTCTTACTACTATAACAGTAAACGAATGGAAATAAAAATTCCTCCGTCTATAGTCGGATCAAATAATCAAGCTCATGATGGTTTTTCGAACGATTTCCATACGTTACAATGACAGTAGATCAAGTTTTACATCTAATCAAGGAGGACTTATTTATGGATTATAAAGGTGTAAAAGTCATAACGCACGCTAGCACATTTTTTGCACCGATCCTTGTTCCCATTCTTGTCTGGCTGCTCGTACAAAATCGTGACGCCAAAAATATGGCGCTGCAAGCTTTGTTTTTCCACATCATTATGACGGTGCTCATCGCTATTTCATGGTTCTTCACTTTCTTGTTGATTGGGATTCCGTTCCTGATTGTGTTTGGACTGATGGCGATTTACTACCCGATCAAAGGTATCATTTATTCCTTAAATGGACGCCCGTTTTCCTACCCATTCGTCGGTGGGATTGGCAGATAATCTCGATACACAACAAAGACCAGCTATCCTTTAGTAGGAAGCTGGTCTTTTTGTTAAGGAGCCTAATTCCAAACGAGATTAGGAGCCTACTGTGAAGCGCTCATTGCGATGCTTCGGATTTTCGATTTCATCGAGCATGGCTACAGCATAATCGGCATAGCTCACATAGCTTTGTCCGCTAGCGTTCACCAACAGATGGTCTTTCCCGAGTCGATACGCGCCTGTTCTCTCCCCTGCTGAGTCAAAAAAGGCAGATGGACTGATATACGTCCATTGAATGCCGTTTGACTCTTCCAATACACGCAAATACTCTCCATGCTTTTGCGCAGTTGCCAAGTAAGCTTTAGGGAAATCAGGAGTTTCTACGAGGCGCAGTGTTTTGGCTTCGTCTACAAACAGACTGCCTGCACCACCTACGACGAGCAAACGTGTAGAAGGAGCACCCTTCAATGCTTCAATCAAAGCCTTCCCTGATTCTACGTGCAGATGTTCTTGACCTGCTGGTGCTCCAAAAGCATTCACGACTACGTCAAAGCCGTTCAAATCTGCCGCTGTCAGGTCAAACACATCTTTCTGAATCACAGCTACGTCGGCTTGCTCGATTTTAGATGCATCACGCACAATCGCTGTCACTTGATGACCACGATCCAACGCCTCTTTCATAATCACCTTACCTGCTTTACCGCTTGCTGCTACAATTGCAATTTTCATGATGATATTCCTCCATTTTATATGTTATAGATGTAACCGAATTAGTTACAACTCTTTCAAAAAGAATAGGCATTTACTGCATCGCCCTGTTGTAATCATTTTAGTTACAACGAAACAAAATGTCAACCCTCGATTTTTCATCGCATAAAAAAAGCACCCGGGTATTCAAACACACCAGGTGCTAGCTGTTACTTCTTTTTCGTCGGACCATTCCAAGTAATGAACCCACCTTGCAGATGAGCCATCTGTGGAATGCCTTGTTTCTTTAAAATTTTTGCTGCCTGCTTACTACGCATCCCGCTCCGGCAGTATAGCAATATATCGTTTTTGCTAGAAATTTCTTTTGCACGATGGTCGAGCTGAGACAAAGGGATGTTCACCGCTGATGGAATGTGACCCGCTTTATATTCATGCGGCTCGCGTACGTCGATGAGCAACACCCTGCTTTTTTGGTTGACTCGTTCCTTGAACTGATCTGACTTCAGATTTTCTAATCCTTTCACAGGAAGGAAGCGAGAGACCAAATACCAAATGATGATCGCGTAGGCTAACAGCAAAAGAATCGTAGTGAAACTCATAGGAAGCTCCTCTCCAAAATCGGTTTAACGGCTCTTGACCAAAAGCTCTACGGCTTCTTTCACCAGCTTGCTCGTGTCTCCTCCAGCAGCCTGCTCTTCTAACAAACAGCGTTGCAGGTTTTCCGCTACAATCTGGGCAATAGCCTTATCTGAAGCGTTCCGAACGGCGGAGAGCTGCGCTACTACGTCTTTGCAATTTTTCTGCTCGTCCATCATTTTCAGCACACCGCGGACTTGTCCTTCGATTCGTTTTAAACGTCTTTTGATATCGTCACTGTAGTTGTAATCCATATGAATTCCTCCTGTTTCACGACAAGGCATACGTATCAATCTTGGAACTACCTTACATACAGGTATCTTATGCGAAATCCAGGTAATGTCAAGCAAGTTGCCTACGCGTGTTTAAATGAACAGGTTTACTTTTGCCTGTGTCGCATCCCCCAAATAAGCGGCTACACCTGCATACTCCATTCCGTCGAGCAATTCCTCCTGTTTGAGACCGAGCAAGTCCATCGTCATCGTACAAGCGACCAGCTTCACTCCCTGCTCTTGAGCCAGCTCGATGAGTTGTGGAAGCGTCAGGGCATTGTGCTTTTTCATGACATGCTTGATCATCTCTGGCCCCATGCCCATCATGTTCATTTTAGACAGTCCGAGCTTCTTGGCGCCTCTTGGCATCATCCAACCAAACGCTTTTTCAAGCCAACCCTTTTCTACTTTCACGATCTCGTCCTTGCGCATGGTATTCAGTCCCCAGAAGGTGAAGAAAATCGTGACATCATGATCATAGGCCGCAGCTCCATTCGCAATAATAAAGGCTGCAATCGCTTTATCCAAGTCACCGCTGAACAACACAATCGTCGTTTTTTCTTTTTGTTTTTCCATTAGTAAGAACACCCCTTCTTTATACTTATACTTGTATGGGTATAAAAACAAGCGAAAGAAGCTTTCGCAACGAAAAGCATCTTTCCTTATAGAATGTCACTCCAAATCTTGATAGCCGTCCCACAGATCAGCACAATCAGGCCATAACGCAAATATTTCACATCACTCTTGGCGCTGACCATACTGCCCACCGGTGCACCCAAAACACTACCGATGACCGTATACAAAACGGGCAAGAGCGGAATTTGCCCACCCGACAGCTTCCCGATCACACCACCTATTGCGGAGATGAATACAATAGCCAAAGATGAGGCAATCGTCACGCGCGTAGGTATTTTCAAGACGGTCAGCATGATCGGAATGAGGATGAACGCTCCCCCTGCACCAACAATCCCGGATACAATTCCTACTGAAAACGCAGCACCAGCAGCAATGAAGCGGTTATATGCGACCTCCCCTGCTGCCGCTTCTGTCCCCCTATTTTTCACGAGCATCAAGATCACGGCAATGATCGCCAGTATCCCGTACACCACATTGATGCTTTCATTCGACAAGTATTGGGAGAGAGCAGCACCGATCAAGCTACCCGCCAAGATGCTTACCCCCATATCTCTGACGAGTCCTTTATGAATCAGGGGCGAGTTTTTCCCGTTCCTTTTGCGGAAAGCCAGTACGCCAGACATCGACGCGAAAAATACTTGAAACATCGATATCACCGAAACCTCTTGGGCGGAAAACTGTGCCACACCTAGTGCCGGTGGTATAAACAAGAGCATCGGATAGCTGATGATCGCTCCGCCAATCCCGAGCAATCCAGAAAAAAAGGAGCCGACAAAACCAAGAGAGACCATGAGCAGTAGCAGTAAAACGTCCATATATCCTCCTCGCATTCCTACCTAACACATCGGAATGCTCAACCCTCTTTTCAAATGAACCATCTTCAAGTAAAATTAATCCCGAGTAAATAACTGTGAATAAGGTGATTTAAATGGTCCGCTTTTTCAAATCCATTTTTCAACATCGGTGCCCCACCTGCCAAGAACCTTTGCGCTCACACAAAAATGACTTGTTCAATGAAAAGCAATGCCCTAATGGCCATTACAAAGAAGAAATCTATACGCACCTTGGCGTACGTATCGTTTATGAAAATCAGGAGTAAGCGAGCACTACAAAAATGGTCAAAAGTGCTCGCTTCTGTCTCCCTACAGCTTTTTCACTAAAAATTTGTACACACCGTTCTCAACCTCATGGGAAATCAGCTCATTCCCTGTTTGTTTGACCCAAGCAGTGAAGTCGTTCAGAGAGCCTTTGTCCGTCGAGAGTACTTCCATGGTTTGACCGGATTGCATTCCGTCCATTGCTTTTTTTGCTTTGACGATCGGCATCGGGCAAGCCAGACCTTTTGTATCTACCACAATATCCGCCATGTTTTTATTCCTCCTGAAATCTAATCGTTATTTATCGTGAATGGCGCAGCGATTTGGCCCTACTTCCATCTCTTGTTGTTCCTCTTCGCTCGGTTTTAATTTCCCCATATTCACTTGACGAATCTCTTGATACGCATTCGGCTGCGGCGGCAAATGATGCGTAACGATATGCCGGAATTCACTTTCATCCGCAATCGTTAGCCCTGGATTGTTGCGATACAAATCACCCAAACGAGCAGATACAACACCCATTGGTCCAAGCTCGGTGTAGCTGCCAAAATGAGCAGGCAACACGACTAAATGCTCAGGAAGCTCTCTATATCGATTATACAAGGTGTTGTGCAGGTCTCCTACCCAATCTTCTGCTTTCCCAGCCAAATCCGGGCGTCCGATCGAAGCTACGAACAGACTGTCTCCCGTGAGAAAATACGTATCATCAACAATCAGTGACGTGCTCCCGATGGTATGTCCGGGGGAATAGATCGGCAGGATCGCAATTTTGGTGGCACCCACTTGGATTTGTTGCTCTTCCTCTAGCTTACGATAGGAATACGTAACTTCTTCCGCATCTTTTTCAGGAAGCCAATACGATGCATCGAGCCGATCCGCCAGCTTCTTTCCACCGGAAATATGGTCGGCATGCAGATGAGTATCGATGGTGTGCTTGATCGTCCACTGATGCTTTGCTGCGAATGCTTCGTACACATCCGTCATTCGCAATGTATCGACGATAGCCGCTTCCCCTCCTGATACGATCATGTAAGACAAGCAGCCTTTTCCAATGCGGACAAACTGATAAATCTCACCGCCATCACGGAGGTCTCCCACCTTCACTGGCTCCAGATGCTCACTCCACGCCTTCATTCCTCCTTGCAGGTAAGAAACATCCGTAATGCCCGCTTCTGCTAGCATCTCTGCGACAAAAATGGACGAGCCCTCTTTTGCACAGACGACCAACACCTTCTGTTTCACAGGGATTTTCTCAAGAACAGCCTCCACCCCGTCCAGCAAATCAAAGTAAGGGATGTTCACGCTCACGACACGATGTCCTTCGATTTGCCAATTCTCATAATCGCTCGTGTTGCGAACATCGAGAATAAACAATTCCTCCTGCGCAAAGAGAAGCTGCGTTAGCTCGTGTGCTGTCATTGCCTTCACATTTGTTTGTTGTTCCATCATCTTTATCTCCCCCTTATTGTTTTTCTGCCGGGACATTCCAGCCAGACATACCCGGTACTACATTGGTGATTTTGGTAAAACCTTTTTCGGCAAGCAACTGACAAGCCATGTCGCTGCGTTTGCCGGATCGGCAGATGATATAGATGTCGTCTTCGGGCTGTAGCTCATCCAAGCGCTGCTCCAATACTCCAAGGGGTATCGAAATGGCTATAGGAATGCGGTGAAAAGCGTATTCTGCCGGCTCCCGCACATCAATTAGTGTCAGCTTTTCGTTGGCTTCCAGCTTTTTTTGTAGTTCTTCATTAGAAATGGTCCGCAAGAAGTTCGTCTCCTCCTTCACCTCATGGGTACTCGCTTTTCGTAGGAAATGCTTTAATACCTCCCCCTCCTGAATCGTGCCCAGAAATTCATGCCCGGTATTGTTTGCCCAGCTTTTCAAATCGGCCATTGAGCCTTTATCAGTCGCTTGTACTTCCATCACTTGACCCGGTAACATCTCTTCCATCGCTTTTTTTGTGCGTACGACAGGCATTGGACATGCCAAGCCTTTGCAATCTAACGTTTTATCAGCGGTAAAATTCGATTGTACAGACATGTTGTCTACCTCCTACGTTTTGGTTGAAAATGTGATCGATCAATTTTATACGCATACCCCTATGGGTATTATAATATGTTCCTAGTTTTTCTTTGTCAATAGGCGAGATGTTACCGACCCACTCTTTCATACGTATTTCCTTAGAGATGAACTTGTACCAACATGGAGGCGCCCAATGAAACTAGCTGATCGGATGAAGGAGAAGAACACGAAGACAACGGAGCTGTCAATTTGGGGACCGTACTTACGGGAAGAATGGGAGAAGCATTTTGCGAGCCATCTGACCGAAGAAGATAAAGAGAGGATTTTTCTCAAAAATAAAGACGGCTACCAGGGGTATCTGTGGCATTTATTCAGCAATAAACTGAGGAATTGTCTTGAACGCGAGGAAGCGGATAAAGCTTTTCAGCAAGTTGCCCATGAGTCGTACTATGTGTTTTACCAGCTTTCCAACGAAGTGTTGATCTTCGAAAATGCCGCGAAGTTTTCTGTCGCGGACTTGGAAAAGGAATACGATGTGTACGTCGTGGATAAGGACTTTACATGGACGTATGTGAAGACCCATGAAACCCAATGGTGTGGTCCTTATTTTTGTAGGAAATAGGATGGGGAAAACAAAGAGAGGAAGCATTCGGATACCTTTAGGGGTATGCCGCTATGCTTCCTTTTTTGATTGATGGGTTGATTATCGCTCTTGGAGATACTGCAAACTGTTTTCCATGATCTCTTTGAAAGGGGGAGCAACAATTTCTTTCCCCCATAATCCTACCCACAGGTCTGTATTTGGGTTATCAACAGCTATGTAAACCAATTGCTTTGGATCATCACTGGGTGCATAGCCGATAAACGAATACGTATATTTTCCTTCGATGAAGTTTCCTTGCTGGTCGCGTTTCCCCACTATTCCTGTGCGCCCAGCGACTGCATGTTCTTTTATGGAAAAGGCTGTATCTAAGCCAGGTTTGTTTGTTTTTTACTAACGCTTCTAAAACTTCTCGAACCTGTTTGGCTGTTTCTTCTGATATAACTCGACGACCTTTGTCAATGTGATTCCTTTCCTCCTTCGTGACATGGGGTTTCATCAACTCACCACCGTTGGCAATGGCCCCGACAGCAGCACTTGTTGAATTGCAGAGGCAGAGTTCTCAGGTGTGCGCTCTTTGGAAGTGAGGAGTCGGAGGACGTTTTCGGGGAACCAATCCATCATTTTTTGCTTTCGCCTATAATCAATCGCTGCATGGCGCGCGATGGTCAGAAGCCATGTCTTGGGCTGTGCTCTGCCTTCATAGCTTGATAAGGCTCTGAGCGCCTTCATAAAGACTTCCTGGACTAAATCCTCGACATCTCTACGTCCGGTAAAATACGCGAGGTAATTGTAAATATCATGGCCGTATTGCTGGTACCATCGCTCTATTCGATCATCGGAATCCATGCGTACGCTCCTTTTTATGGGTTTGTACCTTATTAGACGCAAAAATGAGATTTGCTTACAGTTTTTGTGATATAAAAAAATGAAGCATACTTCTGCCTCACTGGCAAAAATATGCTTCATTCTCTTCGATCCGAAAATCTAAGCGGAGAGAGTGGGATTCGAACCCACGCACGCCTCACGACGCCTAACGCATTTCGAGTGCGTCCCCTTATGACCACTTGGGTATCTCTCCATATTTGGTTTGTCAGAAACATTACTTACTATAGCAAAATACAGTCAAAAATGCAAGACTCATTCCTTTGCATTCCCCTTGATTTGCGCGGCTCATTAGGCCAAACTAATAACAGCACACACAATTGATATCCGATCAGAAGAAAAGCGAGGAACATATATGAAACGTGAACGTTTGGACAAGGTGCTGGCCAATATGGCAATCGGCACGCGCAAGGAAGTGAAAGCATTAGTGAAACAGCGACTGATCGTCGTGGATGGCGTTGTCGCAACAGACCCGGGGATGCATGTCATTGCCGAGGAACAGGAAATCCTTGTGGATGGAGAACCGCTTAACTTTAAGCGCTGGGTATACGTTTTGCTGAACAAGCCACCGGGCGTAGTTTCTGCTACTGAGGACAATGTCCATGAAACCGTAGTGGACTTGCTCCCGTACGAGTGGGCTATCAAAGTCCATCCAGTAGGCCGACTGGATATTGATACAGAGGGTCTCTTGCTCTTGACCAATGACGGTCACCTCTCCCATAGCCTCTTGTCCCCGAAAAAGAAAGTGGACAAGGAGTACTTTGCCCGCATCGATGGCCGGGTCACTGAGCACCATGTACAGCAGTTTGCCAAAGGCGTGGAATTGGAGGACTTTACGACACTGCCAGCCAAGCTGGAGATTATCTCTTCGGGAGAAACATCAGAGATTCGTGTCACCATCATGGAAGGAAAATTCCATCAGGTAAAGCGGATGTTCGCTGCTTTCGACCTGCATGTCACCTATCTGCAACGAATTCGTATGGGCCCGCTTCACCTTGACCCGTCACTTGCCCCTGGTGAGTATCGCGAACTGACCGAAGAAGAACTGAACATGCTGCAAAACGTAAACAAATAAAAACCGCCTGCATGCAGACGGTTTGTCCAGACAGCCCGGTCATTCCTGTACCGGCTGTCTTTTTTTTCGCAATCCACGAAAGAAGTCCTTGAGCATCTGCCCGCATTCCTCTGCAAGAACACCCTCTATGACTGGCACCTGATGATTGAAGCGCGGTTCCGCGAGCAGGTTCATTAATGTACCGGCACAGCCCGCCTTCGGATCGCGAGCACCATACACGACCTGTTCGATACGGCTTTGAACGATTGCACCCGCACACATCGGACACGGCTCCAACGTCACGTACAGCGTACACCCGATCAAGCGCCATCCACCCAAGCGTTCACTTGCCTCCCGTATCGCGATCAATTCCGCGTGCAAGGTAGGGTCTTTTTGTGTTTCCCGCAAGTTGTAGCCGCGACCTACGATTTCCCCGTCGCGCACGATGACCGCACCGATCGGAACCTCGCCAATCGCAGCAGCTTTCTGGGCCTCTTCCATGGCTTGTTTCATATAATAATCATGTTCATTTGCTTGTATCACGGTTCCCTAAAGCTCCTTCAAAAACAGTCTTTCGTCCCGAACAAACGGACCATTTTACCCAAAAAAGTTGATTCAAGAAGTTTTTGTCCCTACCCGTTCACATACTATCTGCGAGATTACATACATTAATGATGTAAGGAAGAAGTATGCAAATCATTGTTAGCCTCTTTCTGGAGGGATGTGAGTGGGCTTAACCTCTGCAAATACGTTATTTGATCGCTTTCACAGTCCGACTAGAGGTCTACTGGCAAAAGAAGAAGTGTTTTCCCACATCGAACATACCATCTCATCAATAGGTGGTCCATTTGAAATTATTGTGGGAGCCGACTCTCAATTAAAAAGCCGCGGGACTTTTTTTGCACTTGTGATCACAGTGATTCGTCCCGGCCATGGGGGCACCTTCTTTTATCACAAATTTCAGGAACGTCGGTACTCATCCTTGCAACAGCGTATATTTCAGGAAGCGATGTACGCAGTCGGACTTGCCACAGAAGTACGCCAATATTTGCGGGATCACCACTTAGATACTCCCATCCGCCTGCATTTTGATATCGGTACGAATGGCCCTACCCGTAAGTTTATCCAGTCTTTGTTGAGCTTAGCAGAAACCAATCACTTTCGTGCCGAGATCAAACCGAACTCCTTCTGTGCATCTACGATTGCTGACAAGTTCACCAAGTAACAAACAGGCGGATTGCTAATGAGGCGTCCGCTTGGCTTTGTTTTGCCCTTATCCTGTTGGTTCAAACAATTCGGGACAGGCTTCTTCTTCTCCTGCACACCGTGTTTTTCACGTAAACAGGGTGATTGACAATGTACGAGACGTGAGCTATTATAAGCTTTAATTGAAGCGTTTTCACAAGGCGTGTTACTGGTAATGCAGGCATGAGCCGAGAAGATCTTTTTCTTGTTAAAAAGGTTTTTTCGGCTCTTTTTTCTGATTAACGCCATGGTTCATCGGCGTTTTTCATTAAATTGGATGTGACCGCTTGCGGTAAGCAAAAACGGTCATGGACTGTTTTTGTCTATCAAAAGGTGGTGGAATGGATTGTCCCGTGAAAAAGAAAAAACATACGCAATTACGCGTGTGTTGAACCATAACGTCGTACTCGTGGAAGAACCCGGATCGGGACAAGAAGTTGTCCTATTCGGAAAAGGAATCGGATTTGGCGCAAAACCCGGGAATACCGTCCCCGCCCAAGACTCGCGTGTGGAAAAGCGCTTCAGGCTCGAAAATGAGAACCATCAGAAGCAGTATCAGAACATCTTGAGCCAAGTAGATCCTGCTGTCGTAGGAATTGCGGAAGAAATTATCGCACTCATTGCGAGTGAGATTACGCCAGAATTGAACGAACACGTCCACGTTGCCTTGCCTGACCATATCCAGTTTGCGATCTATCGGCTCAATAACGGCATGGAGATCGTGAATCCATTCTTGTTCGAAATCCAGACGCTGTACACGAAGGAGTACGCGCTGGCGAACCGGGCAGCGGATATGATCAAGAACGCATTCGACCTGGACATTCCAGATAGTGAAATCGGATTTCTGGCCTTGCACATTCACTCCGCGATCAGCTACGTCCCAGTAAAAAAGGCTGTCCAATTCACCAACATCATCACGGAGTTGGTAAGCCTGATTGAAGAGCGAACAGGTATTACGATTGAACGCAGTACCATTGATTACGTTCGTCTCATTACGCATTTGCGCTTTGCCGTTGAGCGCATTCGTCAACAAAAATTCATCAAGAACCCGCTTCTGGACCGAGTCAAAACCACCATGCCAGAAGCCTATCAATTGGCAACAGAGCTGGCTGAATACATCTCCACCCGTCTTGAGATTGCTGTACCAGAAGACGAGGTTGGTTACATGGCTCTGCACCTTTATCGCTTATTACAACAAAATTAAATCATAATCCTGCGTGTTACTAGCTCGACTAGGCATGAGCGGTGAGATCATACGGACATAGTAAGTATGTCGTCGTATGAATTCAACCGTCTCATGCCTTTTTTGGTTCAGACGCAAAAGGAGGATACTATGCTACGCAGTCTTTTTTCCCGGAAAAAACAACAAGAGGTAACCTTTCTTGCACCATTAACAGGTACCGTACTCCCCCTGTCCGAAGTCCCTGATCCTGTATTCGCAGGTAAAGTCGTTGGTGATGGTGTAGCGATTTTGCCAAGTGCAGATACGCTCGTCTCCCCTGTCGATGGAAAGGTAACGCATCTTTTCCCTACTCACCATGCGATCGGGCTGTCGACTGAAAGTGGTCTTGAGATATTAATGCATATTGGAATTGATACCGTGAAATTAAGCGGGAAAGGCTTTACCCCATTTGTCTCGGTAGGCGATCAAGTGAAAGCTGGCGACAAGCTCATCCAATTCGACAAGAGTGTACTGGAAGATGCGGGTTGTCCGATCGTAACACCGATCGTTATTACGAACGGTGATCGGGTTGCTGAAAAAAATGTGGTGGCAAAAGCAACTGTGCAAGCAGGTCAAGAGCCACTTATGACTGTCGTCTTAAAATAAAGCAAAGCGCATGGTTGAAGGAGGTACAACATGGTTCAATTTGAAGTTACCGTTAATGTAGAGGGTGGGCTCCACGCGAGACCGGCAGCTCTACTCGTGAATTGTTCGTCGCAATCTCAGTCAAAGATTACGCTGAGCAAAGGGACAAAACACGCAGATGGCAAAAGCATTCTCGGCATCATGACGTTGGGTGTCTCCCAAGGCGACACCCTGACCGTTCAGATAGACGGCGCCGATGAACAAAACGTAGCCACTGCGATTCAGCAGCTATTGGAGCAATGCTCGTAAACCACACCGTGTAAACGAAGGACAGGAAGGTGAAGGATGTATGTTAACAGGAATCCCGGTTTCCGCTGGCATTTCGATTGCCCCTGTTTTACGCCTCACACACGAAACAGCCATCACGCAGGCAGAGTCCACCACTCCAGTGGATGCTACTCAGGAGCTAGGACTATTTAGCAAAAGCGTAGAGCAAGCACGCGAACAACTGGAAAAGCTAAAGGAACAGACAGAGGAACAATTAGGCTCGGAGAAAGCGGCCATCCTCTCTGCTCATATCGCCTTTTTGGATGACCCGGCATTTGTCGGGGAGATGAGTGCGCTCATCGAAAATCAACAACTGGCGGCATCTGCCGCCGTCTCGCAAGTAGCCGATCAGTTCATTGCTCTCTTTGAGAGTATGGACGATGCCTACATGAAAGAGCGTGCGGATGATATTCGTGATGTGAGCCGCCGTCTGATTCGAAATATTTCCGGTGGTGACACCGTCATCTCCTACCCGGAAGAGCCTTTTATCTTGGTTGCTTGGGACGTCACCCCATCCGAGACGCTTCAGCTTCCACTCCAGCATGTACGGGGAATTGTCACGGCAAAAGGCGGCGCTACCTCTCATGCAGCCATATTGGCACGTTCTCTCGGTATTCCCGCTGTCATGGGTGCAGGTGATACCTTAATGGAAAAAGTAGACTCCGGAAGTTTGCTGATCATCGACGGAACCTCTGGACAGCTGATTGTTGCGCCTGATGCGGATACACTAGCTGCCTATCAGGAAAAAGCCGCGCAGGAAGAAAAGGAACGCCAATTGTACGAAGCCATTAAGGAACTACCTGCCGAAACAACCGATGGCCACCGCGTTCACCTGATGGCAAACATGGCAGTGCCAGAAGAATCGGATGCACTGATCGCATCTGGTGTGGAAGGAATCGGGTTGTTCCGCTCCGAGTTTTTGTTCATGGATCGCAGCACCCTTCCCGATGAGGCCGAACAATTCGCAGCATACAAACACGTAGCCGCTACTTTTGGCGACAAGCCGGTCATCATTCGCACCTTGGATGTTGGCGGCGACAAGCATTTGCCGGCACTCGCGCTTCCACAGGAGGAAAACCCGTTCCTTGGCTTCCGCGCCATGCGGATCTCATTGGCCAGACCGGAATTGTTCCTCGTGCAATTACGTGCTCTCTTGCGTGCTAGTGCATTCGGCCGCCTGCTGATCATGTTCCCGATGATTTCCCATCTGGAGCAGCTGCGTGAAGCCAAACGATTGCTGGAGCAAGCAAAAGCAGAGCTGCGGGCAGAAGGGATCGCTTTTGACGAGAAGATCGCAGTAGGCATGATGATGGAGATTCCGGGTGCTTGCCTTCAAGCAGATGTGTTTGCAAAAGAGGTAGACTTTTTCAGCATCGGCACGAATGATCTCGTTCAATATACGCTGGCTGTAGACCGTATGAATGCCAATATCGCCGAGCTGTACAGCTACTACCATCCAGCCGTATTACGATTGATTTCCCAAGTCATTCAAGCTTCCCATCGGGCTGGCATTTGGACCGGGCTGTGTGGGGAAATGGCGGGAGATCCGTTGGCAACCAAGCTCCTGCTCGGATTGGGACTCGATGAGTTCAGCGGTGCCGCTTCGGTCATGCCAAAAGTCAAAGAACGTATCCGCTCCACCAGCGTAGAGGAAGCGAAGCAACTGGCCGAGCATGTCCTTACGCTATCTACTGTAGACGAGGTTGTTCAATATCTGAAAGACAAAGCCTTATAAAAGGTTTTGTCGCCTGAGTAGTGTAAGCGCTTCCAAAATATCGATCAGAATGGTCTCTCTCCGGCTTATTCCTTGTGCCCTCATCATTTTGCCATTCATCCGGAGAGCGCCTTCCCTGATAAATTCATCCCATTCCAAGGAGGTTTTATCCTATGCTCGCTTTTCTGCAAAAGATTGGAAGAGCCCTCATGCTCCCAGTCGCAACGTTGCCAGCCGCAGCGATTTTGCAAAGCTTTGGTCTTCTCAAATTCGAGAAGGACCTCAATCTCGGCGCCTTTGGTGCATTCATGGACTCGTACATCGCTCCGCTTTTGGCTGCCGGCGGTTCGGCCATTTTTGACAACCTGGCCTTAATCTTTGCAGTCGGTGTTGCCATTGGCTTGGCGGGAGATGCTGTTGCTGCTTTGGCTGCTGTCATCGCCTACGTCGTATTAACGAAAGTACTTGCAGCTGTTCCTGCTGCCTTGCCTTTCATCGCGGACGATTTGAAACTGAACATGGGTGTCATCGGCGGTATTATGGCGGGTGGTATTGCAGCGTTTTTCTACAACCGCTACCATTCGATCAAGCTGCCAGAATGGCTAGGCTTCTTCGGTGGAAAACGATTCGTCCCGATCATCACTTCTCTTTCCATGGTTGTCATCGGTTTGATTTTCGGGATCATCTGGGGGCCCATCCAGATTGCCCTTGACTCATTGGGCTCTTGGATCGTAGGTCTCGGCGCAACAGGTTCTTTCTTGTTCGGATTCTTCAACCGATTGCTTGTTCCATTTGGTCTGCACCACGTACTCAATGCGATTGCCTGGTTCCAAATCGGTGACTTTACCGATGCGACAGGAAAAGTGGTACACGGCGACTTGCATCGTTTCTTTGCGGGAGACCCATCAGCAGGAATGTTTATGACTGGTTTCTATCCAATCATGATGTTCGCACTTCCTGGAGCAGCTTTCGCTATTATTCACTCAGCGCGTCCTGAAAAGCGCAAAGTAGTTGCTTCTATGTTTATCGGTGCAGCTCTCGCTTCGTTCCTGACCGGGATTACCGAGGTAGTTGAATTTGCGTTCATGTTCGCTGCTCCACTCCTGTATTTTGTCCACGCGATATTGACGGGTGTTTCCGGGTATATCGTAACCTCTCTGGGTATCAAGCACGGCTTTGGTTTCTCAGCGGGTCTGATCGACTACGGTATCAACTATCATCTCTCTACGAATGCTTGGATGATCATCCCGATTGGTCTGGCTTTCGCCGTGGTCTACTACGTCCTGTTCCGTTTCTTGATCGTGAAGCTGAACCTCAAGACACCAGGTCGTGAAGATGACGAAGAAATGACAGTTACAACAACCGGAAGGAACAATTCCATGCAGGATAAAGCGATCCAAGTGCTCACTCACATAGGTGGAAAAGAAAACGTCGTTAGCGTAGACGCTTGCATCACTCGTTTGCGTCTCGTCTTGAAGGATGACAAAAAGGTCAACGACAAAGCCTTGAAAGACCTCGGGGCAGCGGGTGTTATGCGACTGGGTCAAGGAAGCGTGCAAGTCGTCTTCGGAACCCATTCGGAGCTGCTAAAAGAAGAGATCAGCAAGCTATAAAATACAACGAATGCCCGGTCACGGTGAAGTCCGTACCGGGCTTTTTTCTGTTTCCTGAATGGGTAACGGACGCGACCCGGCATCATTCCCACCATGTATCGTACTATATGGGCATCGCGCGTTGTTTTCCAACTCCTTTTCAAATAGTACCAAGCGCTCGAGAAATCCCTCGCAAGCCGGCATACTCTGTGGCGCCATCATTTCAATTTCGTAAGCGACGGTTTTTCTCCATATTTCCAGCTGCCTTCTATTTGCCTCCCAAGCGTTCAAGCCACTCCACCCCTTTTGCTGAATCAGCAAACCATCCTGATAAAGAGATCAAGCATGTTACAACGTAGCTTTTTAGCCAACACTGGCAAATGATTAGCCTTGAAGTCATATTCTCCTTTCTCGTACTTCAAGTATGTCGAAGCATTTCGAAACCCAAGTGCTTCCGCCATTTCTTGCAAGGTCAGCTTGCACTCATTACGTCGTTGCGCGATAAACGGGAGGTTGAGTCTTTCCACCAGTATCCCCTCCTGATTTGCAAAAATGGCAAATATTTATAGTTACATCATATCCTTTCAATTTTAGCAAAGTCAATACAGATTTTGTCATATTAGCAATCTTGTTTTTTCCGTTTTGGAAAATTGTTAGAATGGAATTGCCAAAACGATAAAGGTGGTCTCACGATGTCCATAGTTGGTCAACGCATAAAATGGCTACGCGAACAAAAACAATGGTCACAACTTCAATTAGCTGAAAAGCTGGGCATACATAATACGGTACTTTCGCGGATCGAGTCAGGCGAAAAGAAGGGCGTCGATTTTCATCTGATTTCCAAAGTCGCAGATTTATTTGAAGTATCCACCGATTTTCTCCACGGGCGCACGGAGGAACCATCTTGGCAACGCGGTTCTGTCCGGGAAACACCCGCGACCTTCTTAGATGTCGATGGCCTGTCAGAGCACGAGCTGGTTGAGGTCAAGCGCCATATTGAATTTTTAAAGTGGAAGGCTTTGCAAGAAAAGAACGAAGACCCTTCGTAAAGATGAACAGATAACAGAAAAACCCCTGTCCCCAGGGGTTTTCATCATGGCAAGCGTCAGGCGTAGTCTCCTGATGCTTTTTTATATAGGCTGTGTTATTCTTCGCTGTCGATAGCCATTTCGTCTGCATTCAACTCGATCCAGCTCTGCGACCAGGTCTCAATTCCTTTGAGCACTGGAGTCAGAGCTTTCCCCATCTCCGTTAAGGAATACTCTACGCGGACAGGAGCAGAATCAGTAAACACCTGCCGATGCACGAGTCCTTCCTTCTCCAAATCCTTCAAACGCTCAGAAAGTAGCCTTCCGCTAACTGGTAGGGCCCCTTCCAATGCACAAAATCGCTGTGGTCCCGACAACAACTGGTATAGGATTAGACCTGTCCATCGCTTTCCCAACAACTGCATACCTTTTTCGAACTTCGGACAGAGGGTAGACTCTTTCATAGGTATCACCTCATTCTCCTTTCAGTATACCGCTCTTTGTTCAATCCATCAAAACCAATGATGCCAACCAACCTTGAAAATTGCACTTGCCAACTGTTGGGATTTTATTGAATGACTTGACTTAGCAAATTATTATTGTATACTTACTAACGAAAAGTAACTTTGTTACGCATTTAAATTTTCGGAGGGATTCATACATGTCTAATCGTTTTGAATGGAGCGCACTTATTCTACGTGTGATTGCTGGTCTTACTTTTGCCATTCACGGAGTGGCTAAATTCCAAATGGGGCTGGAGAATGTCGCTGGTTTCTTCGGGACCATGGGACTCCCTGCATTCATTGCTTATCTCGTAGCCTTCTTGGAGACAGTAGGTGGTATTGCCTTGATTCTCGGTCTGGGTACTCGCGTATTCGCAGGTGCGTTGTCTGTTGTTATGCTTGGTGCGATCTTTACGGCCAAGCTCGCTGCTGGCTTCCTGGGCGGTGAAGGTGGAGCTGGTTATGAATTGGATCTGGCCTTGCTCGCGATGTTGGTTGCTCTTGGTATCAGCGGCAGCTCCAAGTTCGCGCTGGACACTATTCTGTTTGGCAAAAGTTCGGTTGAGTAATTCCATCGTTAAACGTATAAAAGCCAGTCTGAAGTGAACTGCACCCCAATTGTTAGACACATCTAACAGTTGGAGGTGCAGTTTTTTGTCTAAGTTTACTGCAAATGATAAATTATCAGCAGTTCTTCGCTATTTG
>NZ_JBEAES010000024.1:0-83776 GCF_050477165.1 Brevibacillus sp. FIR094
TAGAGCGTTTGACTACGAATCAAAAGGTCGGGAGTTCGAATCTCTCAGGGCACGCATCTTCATCTTAAAAAGTGAAGAACTATAATCGGGAAGTAGCTCAGCTTGGTAGAGTACTTGGCTTGGGACCAAGGGGTCGCAGGTTCGAATCCTGTCTTCCCGACCATGATTTGCCCACGTTTTTCAGGTATGCCGGGGTGGCGGAATGGGCAGACGCAACAGACTTAAAATCTGTCGGGAGTTTCTCCCGTACCGGTTCAAGTCCGGTCCTCGGCACCAGCATTTATTTTGATGCGGGTGTAGTTCAATGGTAGAACTCCAGCCTTCCAAGCTGGTCGCGTGGGTTCGATTCCCATCACCCGCTCCATACAAAAAGCAGAGAGCCAATAGGTTCTCCGCTTTTTTTGCGTTAGGAAAACAGGACTATTTTTACTTGAGACAAAAGTATGAAGGCTTATCCAAGCGTTGAATAGATAAGCCTTTGTTCAATACAGGTATAAATGTTTGTCGAAAGCTGTCTGACGTTTTCTATGGTAGAAACATATGTTTTCGTGTACAGTAAAACTAAGATCGCTTACCGATGAAATTGGTAACGGATCTCTTGCCTTGCCTCCTGCACTGTCAGGGGGCTTTTTTGCGTGCTACAAAAGAGCGCGACCTAGAGAGCTTCCATTCGCGGACCTACTTCCTGGGCATTCGCAATCGGCAGAGAAACGATAAAGCGTGTGCGTTTTTCATTGGAATCACAATGGATCGTGCCTTGATGCTTTTCAATAATATTTTTGCAGATGGACAAGCCGATACCTGTCCCATTTTGTTTAGTCGTAAAGAATGGTTGGAAAAGATTTTCCACGATCTCGGGTGGAATCCTTTCGCCGTTGTTTTCCACACTCAAATAGAGCCATCCATCTGAAGAAGTGGAAATGACATGAATATACTTGTCTGTACGATTTTGTACGGCGTCAATCGCATTGTTTAATAGATTGACGACAACTTGCTTCAAGCCTTCTTCATAGCATGCTAGTGAGCAGGGGTGGATTTGTTTTTCAAAACGTATGTTTTCTCCCACGAGGCGAGGCGTAATCAGCATCTCTACTTCTTCAAGCAGTTCTTCTACTTGAACATTTTTAAAAATTTCATCGAGAATTGGTTTTTTGGAAAAGCTGAGGAATCCGGTCAGTTGCCGATGTAAATTCTCAAATTCATGCATGACGACTTGAATGTACGTCTGAAGCTGGGCCTGTTCCTGCGTAGACTCGCCGATCAGCTTCAGGAACCCTTCAATGGCACACAACGGATTGCGCAGCTCATGAGCCATATTAGCGGCAATTTTTCCGAGCATGGTCAATTTGTCGTTATGCAAATAGGAGATCGTTTCTTCCTTCTGGACCAGCTCTTTATTAATCATTTGTTCAAAATGATAAACAGCCCAGAAGACACTTTCATCCATGGCCTTGCCCAGTTGGCTTTCCAGATAGTGCATTTCTTGTGAGGAGAGGGACCATCTCTGTAATTCTGGTTGGAGAACCCGCCAGAATACATTCCGGTACAATTGATATGTGCGCAAAATGGAGGAGAAGGGGAATTCCTGAGAACGAAGCCATTCTCCCATATCTAATGCCCAAGTCTGCATGTCATGATCTACATCCTCAACCAGATAGCGAGCCAAGAGCACTGTTCGTTTTTCTGCAAAATCGCGAGGAATGGTTACAGGAATTTCCATGCTGCGAACAATTTCTTGCAGCCATATTGTGGTGATGCTTGGTGTTAAGTCTAAAATCTTCCTTGAAACGTCATAAAGGTTTAGCGTCACAGTCTCCACCATCTCTTATCCACCCCACTAAAATCGTAAGGGAAAATGCCTAATTTAGACAAGGTATAATTAGCCTGATTTCGCAATAAAATGTATTTTTTTCGGAAGTTTTTATCTACAAAATCCGCTGAAAACCGCCTTTTTTCGGAAAAATATTCAATCATGAGTCCGATTCTAGTCGCATAAAGTAGAATGGACGAACTTTATTGGACCAGGGAGGCAGGGATGGGCGAGTATTTTTGGCTGGGTCTAGTACACATCTTTATGATCGATCTGGTATTAAGCAGTGACAATGCTGTAGTCATAGGTATGGCTTGCCGCGGACTCCCTAAAAATGAGAGAAAACGGGCAATTTTATATGGGACATTGGGAGCAATCCTCTTGCGAATTGTGTTAACGGGAATGACTACTTGGATGTTGGATATTCCTCTCGTGAAGGCAATCGGGGGATTATTATTGCTTTGGATAGCATGTAAGCTGATGCTGGGTGAGAATGAAGAGTTCGCAGACGTATCGCATAATCAGACAATTGGTCAGGCGGTCAGGACCATCATAGTAGCAGATTTTGTCATGAGTTTGGACAATGTTTTGGCAGTTGGTGGAGCAGCACATGGCGATTTATGGTTGGTTTTGCTGGGGTTAGCGATGAGCATCCCATTATTAATGTGGGGAAGTGTGTGGATTGCACGCATGATGAATCGTTTTCCCAGTATGGTCATCATTGGCGGTGGAATTCTTACCTTTACAGCAGTTGATATGTGTCTTCAGGATCCGTATGTCTGGAAGTGGGTGAATCCTTTGCTTCTCAATCATATGTGGTTGCCCGTATTTGCTGCCGTAGTGGTTATGTTTTGGGGGCGGATGAAAAGGACGTGAAAAGGTGATGAGGATTGTACATTGTTGGGCATACTACAACAAAGGTCATGGCCGTTTTGCGAAAATGTATGTGGTCACATCCATCTGAATGAAAACATAGCGGGAAAGGAACTATTTCGAAATGAATACAAGCCTCTTGATGCTATGGGGATACTGGGATGAAATCTACCAGCGTTGTACCAGACTTACCTATATTGAGAAAGGGAACAATATATTTCGGGTTGTTGTTTTACGCTATCGGGGAGAGCCACTCGTTACTACCGATAACTGCATCATTCATGACGGGGATTTAATCTTAAAGCTACATATACACAATTATTACTTTGCTACACTGTGCAAAGAAGTGAAGGATGAACTGCGCTTGGCACTTCTTTTGCGAAGACTTACCCTCCAATCACTGCCGAAGCTAGCCACGTTCCTGGATTCGATGGAAAATAAAGATCAAATAAAAGGGATAGTGGGAACGACTATGCTACATAAAGGGGTAACACCTTTGGGCTTCTCGATTTCTGATGTGCCCATGACTTGGTTTTTTCGGTACAAGCGATGGTACTTGCGCCTCATGCTCAGAATCGTGCATCCCAATGGAAAGCGGCGAGTGCAATCTTTGAATCATGAAATGCCCCTAAAACGTGTTTATATGTCCAAGGAATTTTTACTCAATCGATATGTGGACGGCAAGCAGCCTCTAGGAGAGTCCTACTAATGGCAAAGCGGTTTCTGTTAGTGACAGAGGAATGGGCAGGCAGTGGTCATCGGATGGCTGCTGAAGCTCTGCAAGAAGTTTTACTGGAAAGTGAGGGTGCACGATCGGCGCGAGTGGTGGGAGGATTGAAAACCGCCAGTCCAGGCTTACGTGTGCTCTCTCATTTTTTTTATCGCAATATGCTGCGCTACGGTCAACCCGTGTGGCAACGGATCTATGAACAGGAAGAAATGCTAGGTAGTGCATTAACCAAAGCACTGGGTTGGTGGCTATCCGCAAGATTAACCAATCAACTATTGCAAGAAGAGAAGCCAGATGTCGTCATCGCTACGCATGCATACTGCTTGTCCGCACTGGCAGAAGCGAAGAAAAGGGTGTTCAAGCCTTTCCAGCTCGTTTGTGTGCCCACGGACTTCCATATTAATCGGTTTTGGGTTCATCCAGAAATTGATGCGTACATGGTGGCACATGAGCAAATTGCGCAAATTCTAATCGAACGCTATGGAATTGCTCCTGAAAAAATCCATGTTTATGGCATTCCAGTTCGGCCTGCTTTTACTACAGCGTTGCATACCGACAAAGCGGCTTGGAAAAAACAACTAGGACTCGTGCCAGATCAATTCACCGTGCTGATTGGTGGGGGAGAAGGCGGTTATGGTGGAGTGGAGCAGGTCGTACGAGAGTTGCTGTTGGAAGAGCAACCATTGCAGATCGTAGTCGTGACAGGGAAGAATACAAGCTTGTACAGACGACTGGCGGGCTTGTTAGGTACGGAGAGCACTGAGCATCGCTTTCTATTGAAAGGGTTTGAGCCGCAAATGTGGCAGTGGATTGGAGCAGCTGACGCCTATATAACGAAGCCGGGTGGCATTTCGTGCGCGGAGTCACTTGCTCTTAAGACACCGCTCATTTTATTCCACCCTTTGCCCGGACAAGAAAAGCATAATTGTTCCTTCTTACTAGAGCAACAAGCGGCGATCTTGGCTGAAACGCCGGTAGAAATCAAAGAAATCATCAGGTCATGGCGTCAGCCTGAAAAAAGGGATGCTTTTGTAGGATGTATGGACAAGCTAGGGCGACCAGAAGCAGCTCATCGAATAGCCCATGCCCTGCTCCAATTAACAGACTAAAATTGGAAGAAAAAAAGAACGAATGAACAAGCAAAACTTCACACATATTAAACTTACAAACGACGAGGAGGTGATACAAATGGCGAACAACAACAGATCCAGTAACAATCTGGTGGTTCCTCAAGCAAACCAAGCTCTGGACCAACTGAAATACGAAATCGCATCCGAATTCGGTGTTCAGCTTGGACCAGACACCACTTCCCGTCAAAACGGTTCAGTTGGAGGAGAGATTACAAAACGTCTTGTCTCCTTTGCTGAGCAACAACTGGCTGGACGTGGCTAATCTAATAAGCTGGATGAAGGGAGGCACCTATGGTGTCTCTCTTTTTATTTTTCCAATAAGAGGTAATTATTTACAGATGAAAATGGGGCAGACCACCGCATAAATATTGGGTGGAGGCGGATTCTATATGTGTTAGGAGGTGAGTGGATATGACAGTAGGAGCACAAGTAAAACAAACGCTTGCCAGCTTAAAAGGCGCACAAGCAGATTTTGAAACGTTTGCTCTTAGCACGCAAAACAAGAAAGCGAAGCAATTGTATTCGCAAGCAGCAGAGCAAACACAATCCATCGTAGACAACCTCCAGCAGCGTGTAACGGAGCTGGAAAAGGAAGAACCACAGTTTAAGGGATTCTAGTAAGTGTTGGGAAAGGGAGAGGGACTTCCTCTCTCTTGGTTTTACTATCTATAAAAATCACCTCAGGTGATGGAGGTGGCTTATGCCTGACTGGTTATCAATCCTTTTGCGCTCAATAGGCGCTGTTGCTTACTTATTTCTATTGACAAAGATCATTGGGAAAAGGCAAATCAAGCAACTTACATACATCGAATATATCGTCGGCATCAGCATCGGTTCGATTGCGGCTTTTATGGCAACCGAAATGGATGGGCCGGTCTACCATAGTTTGATCGGCATGGGGGTTTTTGCGCTTTTCCCTTATTTAATGGAGTGGCTTTCACTCAAGAGTAAGTTTCTCCGTGACCTCTTTGAAGGGAAATCAACGGTTCTCATCAAGGAAGGCAAGATTTTGGAAGACAATCTGAAAAAGGAACGCTTGACGGCGGAAGATTTGATGGAACAATTACGAATCAAAAACGTGTTCCGAGTAGCCGATGTAGAGTTTGCGTTAATGGAGACAAGTGGGGAAGTCAGTGTCTTATTAAAATCAGAGAGTCAACCGGTAACCCCCAAACACCTTGAATTGACAGTGGCACCTTCGGAAGAGAATCAAGTGGTCATCATGGATGGGGTGATCATGGACGAGCCTCTGGCAACAGCAGGTCTGAATCGCAGATGGGTTCGCACGGAGCTGCAAAAAGCGGGGGTGGCTTTGGAAAATGTTTTCCTCGGCCAAGTAGACAAAGGTGGAGAGCTCTATCTCGACCTGTATGACGATAAACTGATGGTTCCAGGTGCCCAAGCGATGAAGCTGGCTTTTGCTACATTGAAAAAATGTCAGGCGGATCTCGAGTTGTATGCACTCAATACAAAAAATCAACAAATGAAGCGTACCTACCAAACCGATTCGGAACAGCTACAACAGATTATCGATGAAGTAAAACCGTTCATGATACGGTAAAAAGGAGTAAGTGACATGGCAGATCAAAAAAAGAAAAAGCTGACCCCTGTCCAGCAGGAATATCAGCAATTGGCAAAGACGCACGAGCCTCCGCGACCGCTTTTACGCAATTTTACCCGGGCATTTTTAGTGGGTGGCGGCATTTGCATGATCGGACAAGGGATACAAGAAATGTTCATTCACTACTTCCATTTTACGGAGAAAACCGCTGGGAATCCTACAGTAGCTGTCTTGATCATTCTTTCGGCTCTTTTGACCGGTCTAGGACTATATGACCGGATTGCCCAATGGGCTGGGGCAGGAACGAGTGTGCCGGTTACGGGCTTTGCCAACTCGATTGCATCTGCGGCGATCGAGCATCGCAGCGAAGGATTTGTGCTGGGAGTCGGCGGTAACATGTTCAAGCTCGCGGGGTCAGTGATTGTGTTTGGAGTGGCAGCGGCATTCGTCGTTGGCTTGATCAAAACATTGTTTACGATGGGGGGCTGACGGATGCGCCAAGGTCATCAGTCTTGGGTCTTTCCTTTAAAACCTGTCATTCTCGGACACGCTGCGATTGGTGGACCTTTTGAGGCTAAGGGACCGTTAGCCGACGACTTTGATATCCTGCACGGTGACTTGTCGATTGGCCAAGATAGTTGGGAAAAGGCGGAGAAAGTCCTGCTGGAAGAAGCGTGCTCGAAAGCGATAGAGAAAGCGGGGCTCACGAAAGAGCAAATAAACTTTATGCTTGCCGGGGATTTAATGAACCAGATTATATCTGCCAGCTTTTCGGCCCGAACGCTTTCGATTCCGTTTCTGGGGATTTTCGGAGCGTGCTCAACAGCGATGGAAGGCTTGGCCTTGGCTGCTCTTATGGTGAATAGTCAAGCTGCTGATTACGTCTTGGCTGCTACCTCCAGTCACAATGGGGCTGCGGAAAAGCAATATCGTTATCCAACGGAGTATGGCTCACAGAAGCCCCCAACGGCACAATGGACCGTGACGGGAGCAGGGGCTGCTGTTGTAGCCAGTCAGGGTAAGGGATTAAGGATTACGGGAGCCACCATCGGGCATATAGTCGATATGGGATTGACAGACCCATTCAATATGGGAGCAGCGATGGCTCCTGCCGCGTTATCCACGATTGAGTCGCATTTCCGTGACTTTCAGCTCCCTCACGACCATTATGATTTGATCGTAACAGGCGATTTAGGACGAACGGGCCATGCCATTTTATCTGATCTGTTGCCCAAGCATCACATGCATATTCCCTTAGAACGTTATGTCGATTGCGGGAAGCTCATTTATGGAGAAAATCCAAATGTGTGGTCGGGTGGTAGTGGATGTGGCTGTATCGCTACAGTAACGTACGGACACCTACTTCGGCGGATGAAGCAAGGAGAATGGAAGCGAATCTTGCTGGTTGCCACAGGAGCACTCTTATCCCCGTTGACCTTCCAGCAGGGAGAAAGCATTCCTTGCATCGCCCATGCCGTGGCTGTTGAGTCGGAGCAACTTGGAGAGTGATACCATGATGTTTTTGTGGGCGTTTCTCGTAGGAGGAACGATTTGCTTAATCGGTCAATTTCTCATGGATGTCGTCAAGCTCACACCTGCCCATACGATGTCCTCTCTTGTTGTCACTGGAGCAGTATTAGACGGACTCGGTCTATACGAGCCACTGGTTAATTTTGCCGGAGCAGGAGCGACAGTACCCATCACGAGCTTTGGAAATGCACTGGTGCACGGTGCAATGGCGGAGGCCGAGAAGCATGGGGTCATTGGCATTATTACCGGCATTTTTGAAGTGACGAGTGCGGGGATTTCGGCTGCCATCGTCTTCGGATTTATCACGGCAGTCTTGTTCCGTCCAAAAGGATAATGGTAGGTACATGTTACCACTTGTGCCAAAATACTTGAATTGAACCTACTTTCGCCAACTTGTAGAATGAGTTGGGTAAAGGAGGGAACAATTTATGTGGTGGAGCAAGAAAGCAGTAACAACCTTGCTTGCTGCCTTTATGGCTGTAGCGTTTATTTTCCCGGCTGACTCCCTGGCAGCCACACAGATTCAGCGCGGAAGTGTGAACGGGGATGTATGGGATCTGCAGTATCGTTTGCAGATGCTGGGTTACTACAATGGCAAATTGGATGGCATTTACGGTGCAAATACAACAAAGGCCGTCAGACAGTTTCAAAAAGCATACGGATTACCGATTGACGGTATCACTGGTCCAAATACATGGCGCGTTCTAAAGAAAGTGTCGGTAAATAAAGCGGAAATGCAGATGCTGGCACAACTGGTCTATTCCGAAGCACGCGGAGAACCTTATGAAGGCCAAGTAGCTGTCGCTGCGGTTGCGTTGAACCGTGTCCAATCCAAAAACTTTCCCAATACACTTGCCGGTGTTATCTTTGAGCCATTAGCATTTACCGCAGTAGATGATGGGCAATTCTGGATGACTCCGAACAAGACTGCCTATCAGGCAGCGTGGGATGCTGTACGAGGATGGGACCCGACAAACAATTCTATTTACTACTTTAACCCTGTTACGGCGACCTCCAAGTGGATTTGGTCTCGTACACAAGTGAAAAAGATCGGCAAACACATTTTTGCCATTTAACCATTGCTCATGCAGCCCTCGAAACAGTATTCTTCATGATGCTGTTCGAGGGCTTTCCTTTTCACTGGAAACTATTGTTCGTTGTTTTTGCAAAATAGTTCGATAAAATGGTACGAAAGGAATCGCATATTTCCCCATGGAGGTTGATGATGAAGAAACGGATGATCCTTGCCTCGCTGGCAGCCTTTTTACTCATAGGTACACCAGTTGTCGAGGCAGAAACAACGAAAATGAACGAAACACCTTATGTAGACATTAGCGGCCATTGGGCAGAACAAGAAATCAATCAACTTTACATAGCCGACGTAATTGGTCAAAATGAATATTTTCGACCTGATGACAACGTGACATTGGGTGAACTGCTTACGATGTTTGTGAATGCGAAAGGAATTGAACCTCTTGGCAACAAACAATCATCCTTTGCGGACGTACCGGCAAACAGCTGGCTGTCGTCCTATGCAGAGACGGCCTATCGACTGGGAATTGTCCATGGGCAAAAGCAGGGGAATCACCTGTACTTACATCCGGATGCCCCAGTAAAAAGAGCAGAGCTCGCCTCTATTCTGGTAAGAACGATGGGGGACAGCGGAGTAGTCAATAATTTGAAGTGGTCTACGACGATCCAGACATTGAACCAATACCCGGATGGGAACAGCGTGAAAGAGAATGAGCAACGCCCGCTCGTTTACGCCATGCAAAACGGGTTAATGAGTTCCTATGGGGACGGTACATTAAAGCCGAACAAGTATATGACGAGAGCCGAAGCAGCCACATACGCGGCCCTTCACTTGCTTTCGGATAAGCCGAGAACGACGAAAGCCCTCGCAAACGGAACACCTTTTCGCCAGGAATTAACCGTACAAACGACTGCTTACAGCTACACGAACAACAAGATCCTGTCGTATCTGGAGTATCCACTACGCGAAGGTGTTGTAGCGGTTGATCCAAATGTCATCCCGCTTGGTACGCACTTGTACATCGATGGCTACGGCTATGCAGTGGCAGCTGATATCGGTGGTGCGGTAAAGCAACGCCATGTGGATCTGTATCTTCCGACGTTGAACGAGGCTGAAAATCACGGCTTGCAAAAAGGCGTCAAAGTATACGTACTTGATTAATAAAAATGCTGAACATATTTCCTGCTCTTTCCACTCATACTAACGTGGAAGGGGTGGGATTTTTTCATGGTATGGGTGTTGCTAGCATTGCTTGGCTTCGTTGTCCTACTAGCGATCACGCCAATACAATTGACGTGTTTTTACAGTCGCGAGGGCGATAATGATCAATTGGATATTACGATTGCAGCTTGGGGTATCATTCGTAGGAAATACGAAATTCCCATTCTCCTCTTGAAAATGACAGAAGGGGGACCTGAGCTTGTAGCGGAGGTAGAAACGATCCAGCAAGGATTTAAGATTCGGGACAGGGTCAAAGATTTTACTCGTAAGCAAGTGAAAAGATGGTATCACAATTACCGCGACTTGTTAGAAAGAGTGCGTGATTTGCTGCCTATGCTAAAGGACTTGTCCAATCAGATTCGCTGTACCAAATTTGAATGGCATACGTGGATGGGTACAGGACAAGCAGCGGAAACGGGTGCACTTACGGGATTAATTTGGGGAGTAAAAAGTATAATTGTCGGGATTTTTTCTCATTCTGTCTCTTTACGGACAATGCCCGCCATGAGTGTACATCCTGTATGGAACCAGTCTCTTTTACATACAAAAGTTCATATTGTGTTGAAATTTTATTTTGGTCATTTTTTTTATTATGGTTTAAAAGTAGTTCTTCGAATACGCAGCAGTAAACTGCAAAAATGGCAAACAACACCCACGCGCGCTTGATCATCAACGTGGAAACTCCCATAGTAATTACCTTACGAGTGGTACATGCTCTGGATTTGTTGGGGGAATGATAAAACATGAAACAGACAGGAAGGAGGAGCGACAAATATGGCAGACCACCCGATTCAAGGCCTGATGAGAACCGCGATGGAAAATCTCAAGCAAATGGTGGACGTGAATACAATCATTGGTGATCCGGTTGAGACACCTGACGGTAGTGTCATTCTTCCGATCTCCAAGGTAGGATTTGGTTTCGCGGCCGGGGGTAGTGAGTTCCAATACGATCACCATCATAATGGGCACCAACACAATCAACAGCATGAACATACGGGTCACCCGTTTGGCGGGGGTAGTGGGGGCGGTGTCTCCATCACACCTGTAGCTTTTTTGGTTGTTGGCAAACAAGGAATTCGTTCGATTCCGCTTGAAAATACGACCCATCTCTACGACCGGATTTTGGATTCTGTTCCGCAAATCGTGGATAAAGTTCAGGGGATGTTTACCAAATCGGATGAACCCACAGTTTATTCCAATACGATAATTGCTAGAGCAGAAGAACAAGATTTGGAAGACCTGATGGATCGAAAGTAAGGCAAGCACAAAACAGGTATGCTCCATAAAAGGGGCATACCTGTTTTTTTTGGTAGTAGGCATATGGCATTACCAGCGTTCGTTTACATACAAGCCTGTTTTCGCAACATGCTGATAATGAAGGCTCGAGCTGGAGGAGGCAATATAAGGATGGAGAGCCGTCGCTTCCTCGTAGTAACGTGAAAAGGAGCCGAGGGGCTTGCTTTGCAATCCTAATGTTCCTGCTCTGAATGCTTGGGCTACATGCTCCATTGTAATTGTATAGTCCACATAGTGAGTCTGTACGGCCTCCAACCATTTCTCATCGTCCATTTCCAGTTGTCCCTCTGGTAACAGCTTGATTCCAAACGTTTGGAGTTTTTCCTCTGCGTCTTTTGCCACTTGAGCGAATGCATCCAGCTTTTGCGTCGTCAAAGTATCTGTCTTTTCCGCAAGAAATAGCTGCAGGCGATTGTAATTAGTTACTAACGATTGTGTTCGCTCATGTAATGGCTCAACGTCAGGTCCATCCTCGCTGTCTTTCCCCGCGGCAATAAATTCCCGAGCACTCTTCTCCAAATCGGAGGAAAACCGATACAGACGCGATAAGGAATCGGAAAGCTCCGTTGTCCATTGCTGCTGACGAGTGTAGAACGGCTGCAAATTATAACGGAAGATCGGATTGACCGGCGTGCTTAATTTTGCCTGAAGCATATGGGAATGATAGCGGCCTACCCGCTGCGTAAATGGAACATGGCTGACTCGATTCGTTTTCATGTCGGTCACCTCCTCAAAAGCAAATGGAATGAATCCCCAGGAACAATTTACTATCTCCTATTATAGACGATGCCTACTCCATTTCAATGAGCAGATCGCCAGTTTGAATGGCTTCGCCTGCTTTCACGTAGACGGCTTTAATTTTTCCGTCGAGTGGGGCCTGAATCGTCGTCTCCATTTTCATCGCTTCACTCACTAAAAGATGTTCACCTTTACGCACCTTGTCGCCCTCTGCTACAAGCACCTTGAGCACTTTTCCTGGCATAGAGGCACCGAGGTGGGCAGGGTTTTGTGCTTCTGCTTTTCGGCGGATCAATTCTGAGACTTTTGCGGATTGGTCACGGATGAAGATTTCACGTGGCTGTCCGTTCAGTTCAAAATAAATGATGCGTCGGCCATCTGGATGTAGCTCGCCAACTGCGACCAGCTTGATAATCAGCGTTTTACCGCGCTCGATCGTAATGGCGGTTTCCTCACCCGGACGCAATCCATAGAAAAACGTTCCTGTATTCAATACCGACAGGTCACCATATTCCTTCATGCGTTGTTCAAATTGCAAATAGACTTGCGGATACATGATATAGGACAGGGCGTCTAGATGATTGGGCTCACGTCCGATTTTGGCTTCCAGCTCAGCAGTAACTTGCGTAAAGTCAATGGGCGCGAGCAATTCGCCAGGACGTGCAGTAAAAGCATCGCGACCTTTTAACACGAGCTCCTGCAGCTCCTTCGGGAACCCTCCCGGCGGTTGGCCAAGATACCCTTGGAAAAATTGAATAACCGAATCCGGAAAGTCGAGGCGTGTGCCTTTCTCCCAAATGTTTTCCTCATTCAAATTGTTTTGGACCATGAACAGTGCCATGTCACCGACGACCTTGGAAGAAGGGGTCACTTTTACGATGTCGCCACACATTTGATTGACGACAGCATACATGTGCTTCACTTCGTCCCAACGCCCTTCCAGACCAACCGCTTTGGCTTGCTGCTCCAGATTAGTGTATTGGCCGCCAGGCATTTCGTGAACATACACCTCAGTGTTACTCGCTTTCATGCCGCTTTCAAAGCCCTGGTAGTACGGACGTACATCCTCCCAGTAATCAGACAGCTTGTTGAACGAATCAAGAGATAAGCCAGTCTCACGCTCCGTATGGGCTAGGCTCGCGATCAACCCGTTCAAGCTTGGCTGGGAAGTGAGTCCAGACATGGAGCTGACGCAAGCATCGACGATATCCACGCCTGCTTCGATCGCTTTCAGAAGCATAGCACCAGCGTTTCCTGATGTATCGTGAGTATGCAGATGGATCGGAATACTAATTTCTTGTTTCAAAGCAGAGACGAGCGAATAAGCAGCATACGGCTTCAAAAGACCTGCCATATCTTTGATCGCGAGAATATGGGCACCTGCTTTTTCCAATTCTTTAGCCAGATTGACATAGTAGGACAAGCTGTATTTGGTCTTAGTCGGGTCCAGAATATCTCCGGTGTAGCAAATCGCTGCTTCGGCTACCTTGCCAGATTCACGTACGGCTTCAATAGCTGTTTGCATTCCAGGAAGCCAGTTCAGGCTGTCAAAGATCCGAAAGACGTCAATGCCATTTTCCGCAGAGGCTTTGACGAAGGCGTGGATCACATTATCCGGGTAATTGGTGTAGCCTACGCCATTTGCACCGCGCAAGAGCATTTGGAACAGGACATTAGGTATGCGTTGGCGGAGAATTTGCAGCCGTTCCCAGGGGGATTCCTGCAAAAACCGCATCGTCGTGTCAAAAGTGGCGCCGCCCCACATCTCCAGCGAGAAGAGTCCGGAACCGAGCTTGCCGGTCGCCTCTGCAATGGAGGCGAGATCGTAGGTGCGCACACGCGTAGCAAACAAAGACTGGTGAGCATCGCGGAATGTCGTGTCTGTGACAAGCACCTGCTTCTGAGCCTGAATCCAGCGTACCAGACCGTCTGCACCTTCCTTATCCAGAATTTGCTTCGTACCGTCCGGATATGGCTGAGTAAATGGTGTCCGCGGGATGCGAGGAGAGTCGAAGTGCGGTTTTTTCTCCGATTTCTGGAGACCAGGATATCCGTTGACAATCGTGTCTCCGATATAAGATAGTAATTTGGTACCCCGGTCCTGACGGCCAGGGAAGATGAATAGCTCTGGTTTGGTGTCAATAAACGACGTATCGTAGTTGCCGCTCAAAAAATCAGGATGTGTCACGACATTTTCCAAAAACGGCAGGTTCGTTTTCACGCCACGAATACGGAACTCACGCAATGTGCGGAGCATTTTGCGAGCGGCTTGATCAAAGCTCGCGCCATACGTGGAGATTTTGACTAGAAGCGAGTCATAAAACGGTGTAATGATCGCGCCTGGATAACCATTGCCGCCGTCCAGCCTTACGCCGAAACCTCCACCGGAACGCCAAGCAGACAAGCGGCCGGCATCTGGCAGGAAGTTGTTTTCAGCGTCTTCTGTTGTGACACGGCACTGGATGGCAAAACCACTCATCTGGATATCACTTTGCGCACTGATGCCAATTTCCTCATCGGAGAGCGCATGACCTTCAGCTATGCGAATCTGCGACTGAACAATGTCAATTCCAGTGATGAGCTCCGTGATGGTATGCTCTACTTGAATACGAGGATTGACTTCTATAAAATAAAAACGCTTGTCCGGCGTTAACAAAAACTCGACAGTACCAGCGTTCGAATAACCGGCTTTTTGCATGAGAGTGAGAGCAGCCTGGCAAATATCTTCACGCAGTTTGTCATCCAACGATAGGCTCGGTGCTACTTCGACCACTTTTTGATGGCGCCGCTGAACAGAGCAATCGCGCTCATACAGATGGACGATGTTTCCGTGATTGTCACCGAGAATTTGGACCTCGATGTGTTTGGGCTGTTCTAAGTATCGCTCCAAATACACCTTGGCATTGCCAAAGGAAGAGCGGGCCTCGGAACGTGCGCGATCTAACGAATCTTGCAATTCATCCTGACTGCGGACGATACGCATGCCACGGCCTCCGCCGCCAGATACGCCTTTAATAATGATGGGGTAGCCGTATTCTTTGGCAAAGAGAAGCGCTTCTTGGAGTGTTTCGATTGGCTCCGGAGTGCCTGGAATCACTGGGATTTCCGCTTCAATCGCAAGACGACGGGCTTCTACCTTGTCCCCGAATTTGTCGATCAGCTCAGGGGATGGTCCAATGAAAATGATGCCTTCCTCTTGGCAACGCTTTGCAAACTCAGCGTTTTCAGCAAGAAATCCATAGCCAGGGTGAATGGCATCGATATCGTTGCGCTTGGCAATTTCGATGATACTTTCGATATCGAGGTAAGCCTCAATAGGCCCTTTTCCCGCTCCGACCAAGTAAGACTCGTCAGCCTTGAAGCGATGGATAGAAACGTTGTCCTGCTCGGAGTACACGGCTACCGTACGTATGCCGAGTTCCGTTGCTGCGCGAAAGATCCGAATGGCGATCTCACCGCGGTTTGCTACCAGTAGGCGATTGATTTTTCTCTTTTTCATTATTCTCTCCCCCTTACGTCTCGGAAAAAAAGACGTATTAAAATTATATATAGAACAAATATACAAAATTTTCTCGACACAAGACACCCTTTTTTCGATCACAGGAGGATGGATGAACGTGAACAATCAGTACGACAAGCTGCCTGTATTTGTGTACGGCACACTTTTGACGGGCTTTGGTAATTATAGGAATTATGTAAAACCGTATAAGCATGGGGCAACACCTGCGACGATTCAAGGTGAGATCTATCATTTGCCGGCAGGCTATCCGGGATTGCTGAAAGGAGAGCGGGAGATCGTGGGGGAGATCGTCACGTTTGCCGCTGACGTGTACGAGCAAGCACTAGCTGGACTGGACGAGCTGGAGACGTACTATGGCGAGGGTGATCCGCGCAATGAATATGAACGGATCATCGTGCCCTCGACCATGGAAGGAACAGGTCAGGTCGTGAACGTGTACGTATATCGTTATTTGGATCAAGACCTGGTCAAGCAAACAGGAGTGCACATTCCGCATGGGAATTGGCGACGCTACATGCAAGAGCAGTCTGAATAGCCATTGCTAGTTTTGCCAAAACTGGTAGGGAAAAGGAGGGAGCCCTGCCATGGAATTACTCCATAGTGAACCTGCACAAATCTGGCGTTACCTGATTCCGCAAAATCACTGGATGTTTCCCGACGAAGTGCCAGAAGATGAACTGATCTTTCATTATCGCGGCCATATTTATTTTGTAAACAATGACGGCTCAGTTTTGTCCATGCCACAGCCTGCTTGCTTCGAAACGCTGGATATGGGGACCTTGCTGGAGTATTTGGCAACATCGGACGACACCATTGATTTTGACGATGAGGGAGAATTCGATTACGGCCATGTCTTAAAGCGTATGGGGTATATCGTACCAGTCAGGGACAAGCGTGAAAAAGCCACGTATCAAATTGAGATTATCAACACGGCATTGCCGAAAGCACATGGAACGCGGTACGAAATGAAGCAGGTTACTTTCGCTTTTGCCCTCTATCACGCGCTGATGCGCTGTCATGAGCTGAATGCGAAAACGGATTGGGAGTATGAGCATGAAGTGAAGCGAATCGCCGAGGTACAAGCCAAGCGAAGCGGGAAAGTGCAAGTGAATCTGTAATTTCTACTATTGGCATAGTGAAAAAAAGTGAATGATAGGGTATGATAATTGAGGTACATATGAAAGATTTGGTGAGGAGGAAGAAATCATGACAACTGCTGTTGAGCGTCAAGGCGCATTTGTATTCAAAGGTGGTCCTGTAACACTGCTCGGTCCTGAAATCAAAGTAGGAGATACTGCTCCTAACTTTACTGTAGTAGGTGGCGATCTGTCCCCTGTAACTTTGGAAGATTCCAAAGGCACTATTCGCATCATCTCCGTAATCCCTTCTATTGACACTGGCGTGTGCGATGCACAAACTCGCCGTTTCAACGAAGAGGCTGCGAAATTGGAAGGCGTTACTGTGCTGACTGTTTCCGTTGACCTGCCATTCGCGCAAAACCGCTGGTGCGGTGCTGCTGGCATCGACAAAGTGAAAACAGTATCTGACCACAAAGACCTGTCCTTCGGTACAGCTTATGGCGTAGCGATCAAAGAGTTCCGTCTCTTGGCTCGCGCTGTATTCGTAATCGATGCAAACGACAAGGTTGTACACGCTGAGTATGTGGCTGCTGCTGGTGAGCATCCAAACTACGAAGCTGCAATTGTTGCTGCACAAGCTGCGAAGTAAGCAATTTTTATAAGTAAGCTCCCTTTTTGTCCATGTGACGGAAAGGGAGTTTTTTTATTTGCAGCAAGTGGAAAAAATAGTCTTGACGCATTTAGTAACCAGTGGTTATATTATAACCAACGGTTACTAACCTATGGTTACTAAAGTTTTTCGAGAAGTAAGGAGCTGAATATTACGGATGGCAAGCAAACAAGAAATACGCTCAGAAGAAACGAAACGGGCGATTTTGACGGCGGCAGCAGACCTTTTTGCTACCCGAGGCTTTGATACGGTATCCATCAGGGAAATCGCCAAAGCAGCCGGCTGTTCCCATACAACCCTCTATATTTATTTCAAGGACAAAGAAGCATTGCTTCATCATCTGTCCAAGGAACCGTTGCAAAGCTTGGCTCTACAAATGGAAGAAACACTGTCCAAACAAGGGCGAACACCAGAAGAGATTCTGCGTGAAATCAGCAGTCAGTTCATCCACTTTTGCTTGCGCAATCGAACGATGTATACCTTATTTTTCATGATCAATGCCTCTCGGATCGATGTAGAGGAACCGGAAAAAGAATTGCAAACGCTGCGCAATCAATTGTTTGGTTTGTTGAGGCAGGCTGTAAGGCGTTGCTTGCCAAATGAGATAGAGGAAGAAAAAGCGCTTGCCTATGCACGGATTTACTTCTACACGCTGCATGGCATCGTCGGTACGTATACACATTCCGAAGAACCATTGGACAGCTTGATGGAAAGGCTTGCACCTACATTCGCTCTTTCCATAGATGTTTTTCTCGCAGGAAGTCAAAAAATAATGGACAGGGAGTGACGAAAGAATGATCAGAGTGGAGCAAATCTCGGCGAACATTTGGTGTATCAAAGCGTGGTTGTTAATTCCTTTGCGGGTCTGGATTGTCAGGGAGGAAGATGGCGTTACGCTTGTCGATGCGGGGATGCCATTTATGACGAAACGAATTATGGCTTTTATCAAGCAACTGAATGCAGGACCACTCAAACGAATTTTACTAACGCATGGTCATTCGGATCACGTGGGGGCCGTTAAAAAAATGGCGGGGGCAGAATCTGTACCAGTTTTTGCCCATCGAATCGAGATTCCGTATATGGAAGGAAAAGAGCTGTATCCTCGTCGTAAAAAGCTGGAAGTAAACGTCCAGCCTGGCTTGGCTCAGCCTTTGCCAGAGGATGCCGAAGGGAATGTAGCTCCAATTGGCGGACTGCAACCTTATCTGACACCTGGTCATTCTCCAGGGCATGTGGTGTATTATCACGAAAAGGACGGAGTGCTTTTGGCGGGAGACTTGTTTACTTCCAAACGCGGCAGATTGCATCGTCCCATGCCGATGTTTACGGCGGATATGGCTCAAGCACTCAAAAGCAGTTTGATCGTGCGCCAATTGCGACCACGTCATTTGGAAGTATGCCATGGCACACCGATCCATCATCCGGCAGAACAGCTCGATGACTATTTGAAAGAGGTCTCTACTTCTTTTTCGATCCCAACTAGTGTTTGGCAATCGTAGGGAAATTATCGACTGAGCCAAGTCGTATGAAACGAATCCCCTTTTTCTCGCGTCATAGATTTGAGGTGATTGGATGAAAAAGGTAGGATGGCTTGGTCAACTATTTCTGATAGCGACACTGTTACTGACAGGGTGTGGGAACGGATCATCCGCGCAAGGGACTTCGCAGCTTGCGGAACCACCACAGCCAGTCATTGAATGGAGCGGAAAAACAGCTGCGACGGTGCCTGCATCTTCCTGCTGGAGTTATAATAACGAGTCGATCTGCAAAGATATGGCGGCACCACCGGAACTTGTCGCAGAGCATAAGCCTGCCCCACTGCAAGTAAGGCCAGGGGCCACGCTGACCGTCACTTTCGCCCAGCAGCCAACTACAAATACGCTCAAGGTAACCCAATGGAACGGCATGAAAGAAGTGGAGCAAGTAATAGAGAACGGCAATCAGTGGAAGGCGCCTGACCAGCCAGGCTGGTATTTGTTTCACGTTCGCGGTCAGTGGTCGCAAGGTGATGCAGGGCATGCATTTGTCATCGAAGTAAAGGACAGCATCGGATCAGCATACCAGACGGTTATGGCCAAACAGCCATGATCGTTTTTTGCTATACTGAGGGGGAGGGAAGACTTAAAGGAGAGACAACATGCTAGAAGAATTAATAAGCTTCACGGTTGATGAGGCAGATGCAGGGCAAACCGTGCGAGAAGTACTGCAAAAGCGTTATGGTGTATCGCGCCGCTTGCTCATACGTGCCAAGTTTAAAGGCTCCATTACTCGGAATGGCGTCCTCGTTTTTGTGAACGAAAAATTGCAAACCGGCGACAAAATAGCAGTCATGGTGGAGGAAGAGGCGGAAGAGACCGTTGCCCCAGAGGACATGCCGCTCTCCATCCGTTACGAGGACGAGGATTTGATGGTCATCGCAAAGCCAGCGGGATTGGTCGTTCATCCGACAGGAAATCATCCCAGTGGAACCTTGGCAAATGGGATGATCGCTTATTGGAAAAAACGTGGCGAGCACAGAAAGTTCCGAGCGGTGAACCGATTGGATAAAGATACATCAGGCTTGATGATCGTAGCGAAAAATCAATGGGCACATGAACAATTCAGTCGTATGCAGCAGATCAGGACGTTGCAGCGGACCTATCGAGCTATCGTTCAAGGGATCGTGGAGTCAGACGAAGGTACGATCGATGCGCCGATTGGTCTTGCGGAAAATTCGTTTATCACCAGACAGGTAAGGACGGATGGGCAGATAGCTGTTACCCATTATCGTGTGCTTGCCCGAGGGGAAGGAATGAGTTTTGTCGAGGTGAAGCTGGAGACGGGGCGCACGCATCAGATTCGCGTACATATGAGCAGTGAAGGGCACCCACTAGCCGGAGATGATCTGTACGGGGGAGAACGGGAGCATATCGGTAGACAAGCTTTGCACGCATGGGGGCTAGCCTTTGTCCATCCGCGTAGCGGTCTTGCGATGAGATGGGAGGAGCCGCTGCCAAGTGATATGGAGCAGCTAGTCCAACAATTTTTTCCCGATTATCCGTGCAAGGAAATGACCTAGGCGAAAAATTTCGTCATTTCCCTCTGGAAAGCTGTAAGCGTTTTCGATATGATAGAAGAAATTCGTTACAAACATTGGAAACACAACAGAGAATAGCTGGCTGTCTGCGGGGGAAAATCCGCAAAGATTTTTTTCAGTAGCAGACTAGACCCAGCTTGCGCCTGATGCCTGCTTCGGATCGTTTTGACAAAAAGGGTTTCCCTTTTTATTTGTCATGCACCGGAATGGCTTTGGGGGTGAGCTGGGTTTTCTTATTTGCCCAAGAGAAGGAGAGGGTTTCATGAAGCTGGTTTCCTATCGAGAAAGGGATGCTTGGCGAGCAGGGCTTCTGCATGGAGGAAAAGTCAAAGATATTGCACATGCTTGCCCGGGGGCGCCGAGTACAGTGCTTGGATTGCTTGAAGAGTGGGGGAACTGGTTACCCGTTCTCCAAGCAGCATACGAGGCACAGGATGGCTGGGATTTGGAGCAAGTCGAGCTAGGTTCGCCACTTCCACGTCCCGCCAGCTTTCGTGACTTTTACGCCTTCGAAGCCCATGTGATGACAGCAAGAGCCAAACGCGGACTTCCGATGGTGCCCGAATGGTATCACTTCCCCGTCTTTTATTTTTCGAATGCAGCAGCTTTTACAGGGACGCAAGCAAATATTCGCAGACCAAAAGCAACCGAGTGGCTGGATTATGAGCTGGAAATTGCCTGCGTGATTGGAAAAGCAGGCGTAAACATTCCAGTTGAACGCGCGGAAGAGCACATCGCAGGATATTGTATTTTAAACGACTGGAGCGCCCGGGATATACAACGGGAGGAGGTCAAGGTCGGCTTAGGGCCAGCCAAAGGCAAAGACTTCGCAACGTCCATGGGACCGTGGTTGGTTACACCAGAGGAGCTGGCAGAAGTACGTATCGCAGGCGAAAAGGGCAGCCGCTACGATCTGGAGATGGTGGCACGCATCAATGGTAGGGAGTATTCAAAAGGAAACTTCAAAGACATTCACTATACATTTGCTGAAATGATTGCCCGCGCCTCGGAGGATTGCTCTTTGTATCCTGGAGATGTTATCGGATCGGGGACAGTAGGGACTGGCTGCATTTTGGAGCTGGGGACAGAGCAGTATGCTTGGCTTGCGCCAGGTGATGTAGTGGAGCTAGAGGTGGAACGCCTCGGTGTGCTTCGCAATACGATTTGTGAATAAGGATGAAAAAAGGAGGAAGGAACGTATGGCTTTTTATCAACGAATGGGGGAACTTCCACAAAAGCGGCATACGACGTTTTACAAGCCGGATGGGGGACTGTATCGCGAGCAAGTGATGGGAACCAAAGGGTTTTCTGGAATTCAATCCATTCTGTATCACCACAATCCGCCTACTCAAGTGAGGGAGACGCGCAAATACGCAGACGTCCGCTTGGAATATGTAGAGCAGGTTGATTTGAAGCATCAGCATTTTAAAACGTTTGATGTTCAGCCGGGCGGGGACCCGATTTTCGGACGTCGCTACATGCTGGGGAATAACGATGTCGTCATGGCAGTATGCGCACCGACAGAGCCGATGGATTACTTTTATCGCAATGCGGATGGGGATGAAGTTGTCTTTGTCCATCAAGGAGAGGGAGAGCTGCAAACGATTTTCGGTACACTCACTTACAAGCCGGGCGACTACCTCGTTATTCCAATCGGCACGACGTACCGGATTGTCCCTTCTGTGCAGAGTCGTTTCCTCGTCATTGAGTCCCAAAATGAGATCGTACCACCAAAGCGTTATCGCAACGAGTATGGTCAATTGTTGGAACATTCACCGTTTTGTGAACGTGATATTCGTTTGCCGGAAAAATTGGTGACGCATGTGGAAAGTGGAGACTTCGAGGTGCGGGTCAAACGCCAATCCGTGGTTTACAGCTACTTCTTTGACTTCCATCCGTTTGATGTCGTTGGCTGGGACGGTTATTTGTATCCGTATGCACTGAGTGTTCATGATTTTGAACCGATTACTGGACGCATACATCAACCGCCACCTGTACATCAAACCTTTGCCGGTCAAAACTTTGTCATCTGCTCGTTCGTTCCGCGGATGTACGACTATCATCCGCAAGCGATCCCTGCGCCTTACTACCACAGTAATGTAGAAAGTGACGAGGTGTTATACTACGTAGATGGCAATTTTATGAGCAGAAAAGGTATTTACGAGGGTTCGATCACTCTGCATCCAATGGGGATTCCTCACGGGCCGCATCCAGGCAAGGTAGAGGCAAGCATTGGGAAAAAAGAAACGCAAGAGCTGGCTGTCATGCTGGACACATTCCACCCGCTTCACGTTACAAAGCAAGCGTTGGAAATTGAGGATGAGGCATACATGTCAAGCTGGTTGCCACCGCAAGAATAGGAAGAGGTGTAAAAACGCAATGGAAATCGCCATTAATGAGATAGAACGGCAGGAAAAATACAAGCTCTTGATCGGATGTATCGTCCCGAGGCCGATCGCTTGGGTCACTTCGTTAGGGGAGGGAGGCATCGTCAATGCCGCTCCTTTCAGCTATTTTAATGTCGCTAGTATTGAACCGATGATGGTTTCGGTTGCCGTCATGCGTAAGCCGGGTAGTGTCCCAAAGGATACGGCACGAAATATCATGCAAACGGGAGAATTCGTGGTCAATATGGTGGACATACACAATGTGGATGCAGTCAATCAGACTTCTGCTGATTATCCGCCAGAGATCAGTGAAGTAGAGGCAGTGGGGCTGGAGGTCGCCCCATCTGTTCTCGTCAAGGTGCCGAGACTGCGTGCATCCCGCATCCATTTTGAGTGCAAGCTGCATCAAATTGTGGAATTAGGTAGTCCGACGACTTCGGATTTGATTATCGGGGAAGTGGTGCATGTACATGTAGCGGATGAGCTATATCATGCAGGAAGGATTGATGCCGCAGCGTTTGCACCTGTTAGTAGATTAGCGGGTCATACGTATGCGACTCTGGGCGAACTGTTTGATCGTCCCCGCCCCGTTTATGAGCCGCCTGCCAAATGATTGATCTCCGTCCAGCGACGGAGGACAAATCCCTCTACGGACCATTTTACCGGAATCGCCTATCGGGTATCCTGTAGATACAAGGCAAGCGGATACTGTAGAGAGGGTGGAATGCAATGATGGAAAGACGACTATACCGTTCTCATGATAAACGGTTATTTGGAGTTTGTGGTGGGATTGCGCAATTCTTACGCATTGACTCTACGCTGGTACGTGTAGGAGTTGTCGTTCTCACTGTTTTTACAGGAGTACCGATTTTGCTTTACTTGCTGATGGCGATGATCATGCCAAAGGAACCGCAGTGGTCATACGCTTCTGACGGTTTCTCGATGCATGAAGCACCTTATAGTGGACATGCACGTATGAACGATTTGGATCAGGAGATTGACCGTCTGGAGAAGCGTGCTTTGGTACAGGAAGTGTATCGCCTACGCGAAGAATTGGGCAGATACAAAGGAATTTAAAGCAAATAAAGAGACTTCCAGGGCATTACGCTCATGGGAAGTCTCTTTTCACTTTTACCTATTTTGACCCTACAAAAAAATGGTCAGCAACTTCTGGCGATCGCTGCATAACATGTAAGGTGGAAAACCTACATAGGGAGGGAAAAGCAGTGTATCTCGGCGTGTTCGATTTGAATCAGCGTTTGGAGCAAACCCGCAAAATCCTGCGGGAAAAGCAACATCTGAAAAAGCTGATTGAAGAAGACATCTATGACTTGGAACAAGACGTCAAAGAATTAGAAGCGATGACGGGCAAACAAGAAAAGTATGCAACCAGTACCCAGCGCTAAAACAGCTGTATGAGCGACAAAAAGAGGAAGTGGCAACTGCCCGAAGAAGGCAGGGAGCCACTTTTTTAATTGTGAAGCGCTTGGTCCAAAACTTTTTCTACGATGGCAGGAACCATGCGGACCGCTGCACTATCGGTTCCGTACGTCTGGCTATCCGCGTAAGTACCTTCCATCAACAAGATAAGTGTATAGGCCAGTTCGCATGGATTCGCAGCGCCAAGGGCAGTCGTGCGGTCCAAAAAAGCGTCGCGGATTCGTTTCTGATGGGAGCAAACCAACTCGCGAACAGGATGAACCGGATCAGGAAACTCGACAGCTACATTGATAAAACAACAACCGCGAAATTGCTCGTTGGTCGCCCGCTCAGCCAGATCTGCAAAAAACTGAATGAGTTGCTCTCGTGGCCGATTGGGATGTTTGGCGATGCTCTCTTCCCACTCTTGCCAAAAAACATCTTGCTTTCGGGTCATATAGGCGAGAATCAGGTCCGACTTCGATGAAAACTGCCGATAGACACTCATTTTATTCATTCCAGCACGCTCGACGATGGCGTCTACACTGACGGCATGGATCCCTTCTTGATAAAACAATTCTTCAGCAGCGTTTAATATAATCTCTTGTGCTTTTTTTCGAGGCACGCGAGGACGTTTTGCTTCCGTCATATACCATCCTCCATTTAGGACTTCCAGACGTCGGCGACAATTTCAAAAGAGCGCAAACGATCGGCATGGTGGTACATTTGCGTCGTAATCATGAGCTCATCTGCTCCTGTAGCATCGAGCAACTCTTGCAATTTGCTTTTCACGGTAACAGGGCTGCCGATGATGGAAGAACGCAGCTGTGCTTGGACAGACAGTTTTTCGAATTCGCTCCATAGCTCATCCATATTGTCCACAGGTGGTTGGATTGGCTTGAGATCGCCGCGGACGAGATTTAAGAATGCCTGGTAATGGGAGGTGGCCAGTCGATTCGCAAGCTCATCGGTATCGGCTGCCATCACATTGACGCCAACCATGGCATATGGCTGATCCAGCACTTCCGATGGACGGAAACAATGGCGATACGTCTGCAATGCAGGCAAGGTGAAGTTCGGCGAAAAATGCCCAGCAAAAGCAAACGGCAATCCAAGCATGCCCGCTAGTCTTGCTGAGAAATCACTGGAACCGAGCAGCCAGATCGGGATGTTCAGACCTTCGCCAGGGATAGCGCGGATAGCTGATGCCGACTCGCTAGTTCGTGGACGAAGATATTCACGCAGCTCCTCCAATAATTCTGGGAAATCCTCTCCACCAACCCGCAAATCGCGACGTAGCGCACGTGCTGTTCGTTGGTCCGCACCGGGTGCGCGTCCAAGGCCTAAGTCGATCCGGCCTGGATAGAGCGACTCCAGCGTCCCGAATTGCTCGGCGATCACGAGTGGAGCATGATTGGGCAGCATAATGCCGCCTGAGCCCACACGAATTTTGCTGGTGCCACCGGCAATGTAACCGATGAGAACGGAGGTGGCAGAGCTGGCTACGCTGGGCATTGCGTGGTGTTCGGCGAGCCAATAGCGAGTAAAGCCCCATTGTTCCACCTGTTGCGCCAGATTGAGACTGTTTTTGTACGATTCAGCAGCGTTGCTGCCTTCGGTAATGGGTGCTAAATCGAGAACGGACAATGGGATATCTCGTAGTTGCTTAGATGAGATTGTATCGGACATGGGATGGAACCCTCCTTGTGCTTAGCGGTTGCTGCTCGGATAAGTTTGTTACTGCGTAGTAACAAAACGTACTTGCATCATACGGAGCGGCAGAAAGGATGTCAACGATTGGATGTGCGACCGAGCACATTGGGAGAAAAAGAAAGAGCCCTGACAATGCAAGGGCTCTTCGTACATCCTTATTGTTTTGTTAAGATAACAGGTCCATCCGCGGTAATAGCGAGAGTGTGTTCATATTGAGCGGACAGCTTCCCATCGCGTGTACGTGCTGTCCAACCATCTTCATCGACCGTCGCATGGTACGTCCCGATGTTCAGCATGGGCTCAATGGTAATGACCATGCCTTCTTTGAGGCGTTGTCCTCTGCCAGGAGGGCCAAAGTGAGGAACGAACGGCTCCTCATGCATCTCCTGACCGATACCATGTCCGGTAAAATCGCGCACGACGGAATAGCCTTGTGCTTGCGCATACGTTTGGATGGCGTGAGAAATGTCGCCGATCCGGTTGCCTACAACAGCTTGCTCAATACCGAGATACAGCGATTTTTCAGTGACTTCCAGCAGTTTTTTCGCTTCCGGGGACACTGTTCCCACTTCATAAGACCAAGCGGAGTCAGCCAGCCAACCGTTTTTGCGAACAACCATGTCGATTGTAACGATATCGCCATCACGAAGAGGCTCTTTTTTCGGGAAGCCATGGCAGATGACATCATTTACTGAACCGCATGTGGCATAGGGATATCCATGAAACCCTTTTTGCTCAGGGGTCGCGCCATTTTTAGCCAAAAATTCTTCTACGAATTGATCAATCTCCCAGGTAGAAATGCCTGGACGAATCATCTTGGCAATCTCACGATGACAAGCAGCCAAAACTTTGCCTGCTGCATGCATGAGTTCAATTTCTTCAGGTGTCTTGAGGATAATCATCGACTCTCTCCTTCTCCTCGTTAGTCAAGAACTCTATATAGTATATAGTGTAGTCCCGTTCTGCGCCAATTGCCACACCGAAAACGGCATGGTAGGATGAGGGAGAAATAATCAACCCTGGGGGTAGGTAGCGTGGACAAGTTTCAAGAACATCTGGCGAACTACCAGATTCATGTAAAAGAAGACGTGGAAAAACGTATTGCCTTTATTCGTGAGCAAATAGACGGAAATGGCCTCGGCGGTGCAGTCGTCGGTATTTCTGGTGGGATTGACAGTGCTGTTACGGCAGCGCTTTGTGTTCGTGCTTTAGGCTCTGAACGCGTTATTGGCGTTTGGTTGCCTGCTTACTCGCAAACCCTTCATGAAACAGATTCCAAGCGACTTGCTGAAGCGATTGGCTTGAATTTGCACACGGTAGATGTAGGTCCTGCCTACGACGCTTTGGTTCCTGCTATCGAAGGTGTACTTGGGCTTGATGACAAAACAAAGGGAAATACAAAGGCTCGTTTGCGCATGACAGTGTTGTACGCCATCGCTAACCAAAAAGGATACTTGGTAGCGGATACGTGCAACCTTAGCGAAATTCATGTTGGTTATATGACAAAAGGCGGAGACGGTCTTGCCGACTTTAATCCAGTAGCAAGCCTGACGAAGCATGAGATGCGAATACTCGCAGCTGAGCTCGGGGTGCCTGGGGAGATCATTACGAAGCCGCCTTCTGCCGATTTGTGGGAAGGGCAGACGGATGAACAAGAGATGGGCTTCACCTATGAGGATCTCGATCGTTTGCTGATCACAGGGGAAACTCGACCAGAAGCCAAAGAACGCATTGATTACCTGCATCGAATTTCTGAGCATAAGCGCAACATCATGCCAGGCATATAGATATGGCACAATCCTACAAGCTGTTTACAAGTTGTCTGTGGCAAACGACCAGTGCAGTTGTATCAACCGAGCAACGTCTCTACTTGTTTGACCCGGCCTATTTTCCCCATGAGATAGAGACGATTGCTGATTATGTGCAGAGTGAGAGGAATGGAAGGGAGCTTATTCTCGTCCTGACTCACGGAGATTGGGATCATGTCGTCGGAGTTGGCAAATTTCCTGATGCCACAGTCATTGCACAAAAGGAAATCCTCACCGCTGGGCGGATCGAGAAGAAGCTGAACAAAGCGAAACGGTTTGACGGGTCGTATTACGTGGTCAGATCGTATGAAGTAGGAATGCCGACATTCGCGAAATTAGTAGAGGATGCACAGGATTGGCAGGAAGTCTCTTTCTTACCTGTACCAGGACATACACCCGATCAGATGGCGACTTTGTTCCGGGAGCAGAAGCTGCTTGTTGTCGGTGACATGCTATCCAATTTGGAGTTCCCGTTTATTGATGATAGCAGTGCCTATTTGGATAGTCTGGAAAAAATCGAGCGGTTGGTCCTTCAAGGAGAAGTGGATGAAGTCATTCCTGGACACGGAGTACCTGCAAAAGGACGCGAGGAAATCCTGCATCGGATAGAACGAGATCGCCAGTATTTGTTGGATGCACGTGCAGTTGTTTTCGAGGGTATCGCCAATAACGTAGGGGAAGACGTACTCAGAGAACAGTTTTCCCAACTGACGTATGATGGTGTATCGATCGATGAACATCTCCTTGCTTCCCATGACGAAAACCGGGATCAACTATACAAGGAAGCTATTTCGCAGAAAGGTTGATTATTCCACGGTTTTATAAGATAATAGGGGTTACGCAAATCTTTCTAGGAAAGAGGTGGAACAGATGTCTACGACTGAATTGATGCTGAGAACAAGTCTGGAAGGACGTGTGAAGCGTACGTTGCAAACGTACTTCCGTCGCCCTAACGACGTGTTGATAAAGGAAAGCCTCGGAGCGAACGGTTTGTCCCCAGAGCAAGTGGAAGTAACCGTGGAGCTCTTGAATGAAGAAAAAACTGTTGCCGAGATCATGGAGTACCTGCACGATAAAGGCTACTTTGCATAACATTGCGAGCAAAAAAGACCGGACTGACATTCAATTGTCGGACCGGTCTTTTTTGTTCGAACGATTAAGGGGTAGGGCTTTCCTCAGGTAATGAGCGCCGCAATTTCTTGCGACGATACAATTGAAGGCCAGTTAAAACGAGAAAGTAGCTCGCGAAAGCGACAATCAGCCCCATGATGGCACTCCCCGTAAAATAGACAAGTCCTTTTTCTTTCACCCAGACAAGCCATTCCATCCCAGGCTCGTGATGGATCAGATGCCCTTGTAACGGTTTGCCGATCAACACGTATCCAATATTGTAATTGAAAAGGATGAAAAGCGGTAAGATGAGCTTTCCGATCACAAACGCTACCAAGCTAGCGGGAAAACTGGCGCGAAACAGCTTGCAAAGTGGGAAAAGAAACAAAAATGCGAGGCCAAAAGTAGGTAGGGTAATGAACTCAATGAAGATTCCGAGCGAAAATCCGCGGGCGACAAAAGCTGGAGCCCCTTTCATTCTCAGCACCTTGTAATATTCGAATTTTAGCTTTCGATATGTTTTTTTCCACATCCGTGCTATCCCTCGTTTGTCCCAAGTCATTTGTCTGTCATATCCCCTAAGGGTAAGGTGAATGGTGAAGCTGTATTCGTTTTTCGGTTGATGTAGTAGAGTATCTCCAAGTTGGCAAAAATTAATAGTTGCCATACGAGCTCTGATTTGAGAATGCGCCTTTCTTTTGGCATAATGGAAGAGGGCAGCTTGCTGGAAAAGTGGTGACATTCGTGGCAGATGTAGTGGGAACCTTTGGTGACTATATTACGCAATATGGGTATGGCGCCTTATATGGATTGTTCTTTCTAGGAATTTTGGGGATGCCCTTGCCTGAAGAAACGCTGCTCGTTTTTTCTGGATTTCTTGTCTCAACGGGAAAATTGCAATTTTGGCCTACTTTTTTCGTCTGCTTTCTCGGTTCCGTCACAGCGATGACGGTGGCATACTGGATCGGCAGAAAGTTAGGCTACCCTTTTCTCGAACGATATGGGAAACGACTGGGGATGGGCTATACGGTTTACAAAAAAACGGAAGAGTGGTTTAATCGCGTCGGTAAATGGGCGCTTCCGCTAGGCTATTTCATCCCTGGTGTTCGTCAGTTTACGGCCTATTTTGCGGGGATCACGCGATTGCCATTTCCGACTTTTATGCTCTATACCTATTTGGGTGGGCTGTTTTGGAGCTTGCTTTTTGTGACGCTTGGCTGGCAATTAGGAGAACGCTGGGATGAGCTGTTTGATTTGATTGCTCGTAACCTCGCGATTTTCTTTATCGCTTTGCTCGCATTGATCGCAACCTGGTCATATTTCAGACACAAGGCGAATGTAAAAAAGCAATTACGGAGGGATCAGAATGAGTGAAGAAAACCGCAACGAAAATCTACTGCCTGTGGTTCAGAAGCCAACCGAACTGGTTCCTGTAGTATTACCGGAAAAACATCAGCGATTTTACGATAAATTGCGTGAAAAAATCGAAACGTTCATTAGAGACAAGGGAGTCAATGATTCAGTAGCCAACTTTATATTGCTTGCACCCGATTTGTTTGTTCTCTTGGCCCGTCTTATGCTGGACAAGCGCGTAGGTGTTCAATCAAAAGCGTTAGCGGGTGTAGCGGTTGCCTACTTCATTACCCCGGTTGATTTTATTCCGGAAGTATTAGTCGGCGGATTTGGACTTGTGGACGACGTCATTTTGGCTGTTTATGCTTTGCGCAAGATTTTGGTGGATATCGATGACTCGATTGTACGTGAGCATTGGAATGGCGAAGAAGATCTCTTGGCTGTCATTACGAAGGTGATTCGATCAGCGGATGATCTGGTTGGCAAGAAAATCGTGAAAAAGCTGGAAGAAACCCTGTTCCGAAAAAAATAAGCTAGGATGGGACAAATAGATGAAATATTTATTGGATTATCTAGAGGGAGAGCGTGTTGTCGCTTTTTGCCTGATTAAAAGCAAGGAAGCTGGTGTAGCGAGTAACCAGAGTGAATACTTGAATCTGGAGCTGGGAGATCGCTCTGGTACGATCATGGCAAAGCTGTGGGATGTCAATGCAGAAATGAAGGAATGGATCAACGTCAAGACTGTCGTGAAGATCGACGCTGCCGTCCAAATGTATCGTGGGAAGAAGCAACTGGTGATTCAACGGATCAGACCTGCTTCCGCTTCAGACGAAGTTCAGATGGAGTCCCTCATTCCGATCTCACCAATTCCAGTAGATGAACTATGGACAAAGCTTATCCATGCAGTCGACAGTCTGCAGAGTGCCACGCTCAAGGCCATAATTCAAGAAGCGCTGGCAACAGAGGAGATTCAGGATCGCCTTCGCCATTATCCGGCTGGCGTTCGCATGCACCACAACTATTATCATGGTTTGCTCGAGCATATTGTCTCTCTGTTGACGGCGGCACAGAGCCTCTTGCCACTTTATCCACAAGTAGACAGGGATGTACTAGTTGCGACTTGTATCTTGCACGATATTGGAAAACTGTACGAGCTATCTGATCCCATCGCCCCGGATTACACCACGCCAGGTCAGTTAATTGGTCACCTGGTCATGGGAGTCGAGATGGTGAGCGGCATTTGCCGCAAGCTAGATATTTCTTTAGGGGACGCGGAGGTTCTGCACTTGAAGCATTGCATTTTGAGTCATCATGGAGAGGTAGAAAACGGTTGGGGCAGTGCTGTATCTGGAAAAACGCCTACAGCTGTCATGTTCCATTACCTGGACCAGATCGACAGCAAAATGAACGCTTTGAGCCAAACATTAGCGGACATGACGGAAGAAGAGGAATGGGCGTACGCTGGCGTGCTTAGACGAAAAGTCTGGCGCGGGTATTAATTCATGGAACAAAAAGCCAACTGCTAAGCAAAACGAAGCAGTTGGCTTTTTTTAGATAAATCAGAAACGTTTTTGCAGGAAGCTCGTCTTAACAGTAATGTCTTGTAATTAGGAGGTATTCATTTGAAAAAGCGAAACAGAGCTGCCATGTTAGTATTGGCAGTCAGCATGGTCACGACACCAGTCGCACTTCTGCATCCGTTGTCTTCCTATGCGTATGATGGCAAATCAAGCCTGGAACCCATTCAGTTGCCAGCAGACATCGTTCACTTGTTAACAGAATTGAAAGAGGACTATGTGCCTCTCATGAAAGACCTTCATGTGGACTCATACGGAGGGACAAGCAACTCGGGGTATGTCATTAATCTCTCGGATCGAAAGAGTGTCATTACCACGAATACGACGCTCAATATCTCCACAAATGGAGAGGGAGATATGACACAATTTGTTCTGCATGATGTGAATCGAGACAAAACAACTAAAATGAATAAAAAGGAAGCCTATCAAAAATCTGTCAATTTTATTCGAAATTACATAGCGGTTGACCATGTTATTTCCCCGCAAGCGATGCTCTCTTTCGATCGTGCGTCAGAGCTGGATCATCTGGCAGTTGTTAGTGTCTACCCACAGTTGAACAATACATGGGTGGACAAAGAGACAGCGCGGGTCATGGTTGATGCAAAGGGACAGGTTGTCGGTTTTCAGCAGGATAAGGTAAAGCTTCCTACCCCAGCAGAGGTAGCGGACCCAAGCAAGGCTGTACCACTCGAAAAGGCAATGAAGGAGTGGCAAGACAAGGTATCCATGGAATTGCTCTACGATGAGTCAGCGGGCAAGCTCGTTTACGTACCTGAACAATTGCCAACGATAGATGCTCTGTCTGGTGAAGAAGTTCCTTCTGTGTATAAAACAAAGAGTGGGACAATGAAAATCAAAGGAACAGCAGACATAGGTGTCTGGCGAGATACGAAAAAAATGGAGCAAATGCTCGAGAAGGATTTTGGCCTGAAGCTGAATCAACGCACGTACAAAAATGTAAAAGAAGACAAAAAGTATAAAAACAGTGACATCGATCGCCATGAATGGAATGCGAACTCGTATCAAAGTGCGTGGATTACCCTCGACCGTAAATCAAAATCACCCATTGAATTCAAGCTGGATGGTCCCGTAGAAAAGGAGCTTGAGAAGCCGCTCACGCATGATGAGGCAAAAGACATCGCAGTACAATTTGTGGAGAAATACTTATTGTCCAAAGAACAATCTTTCTCCGTAAAGGAGACGAGTCTTGTAGAAAATCTGCCGGGTTGGGCGGATCAAAATCTGGTGCGGCCGATCAGTAGCTTTGCTTTTCATCCTGAGATTGACGATATCCCTACGAAGAGACCACTGTTCTACATGGAAGTGGACGCAAAGAAGGGCAATGTAGTCCTTGTTCAAGTAAATGACCTGCCGTCCATGCCTGCTAGCATCAGTAAAGACGGTATTGTCAAGGATGAGAAAGCAAAGGATGCGTATGTCAAACAAGCAAATCTGCGCTTAGCATACTGGTATCCGAAGGTAGGTACACATTCAGCGAAACTGCCGCAGCTGGCCTATTTGCCGACGGCCGATGCCAAGTCTTTGCAGATCGATGCTGCAACGGGGGCAGTGGAAGAAAGCTGGCTGGAATGGAAAGCGTCCCACTAAGCATTACCCGACATGGTTTAGAAGCCATGTCGGGTTTTCCTTTTCATCATTATCGGAATTCATAAACACTTCAAGTCAGGTAGGATTTTTTTTCTTTTTGTAGAATATCTTCTTGATTCCCATTTGAATTGGCAAACAATGCCGATCACGAGAAGGAGAAAGTGCAATGAAACGGCCAACTTATACCCTACCAAGTATTGTAAAAAAGGTATTCCGGCCCGGTGAGCGCTCCCTTCCACGTACGGAGATCTGCTCCCGGATGGAAGCGAATGAGCTGAATGCTTTTTTGGATCTGGACTGCAAGACAATACTGGACAAAGTGTTGAACATGGAGCAGTCTCCAGTGCGAGTTGGAAGCTCAGAGGCGATCGTAGAGATCACTCACCAGCCGCATCAAGTGTACGACTTGGCTCATCGCTATTTACGCGATTGCCAAACACCAAAAAAGCTTGAGCAAATTGTCGCAGAGCTGCGTCGTCAAACGCAGTTTGGCTGGAATCAGATTCTTCGTATGCTGCAATTGGAACGCGATCCTCGCTTTGTGCAATATCAAGGCGACAGCAGATGGTTTTTGGCAGAGTGGACTTTGGGCAATGACCAAGTGTATGCGTTTTGCCGCGACAATGGCATTACGCAGGTAGCTGCTCGCACATTAGTCCATTTTCTGGAGCAGGAAGTAGGGATTGCTGCAGATGCTGCTTTTCTCCCTGCGCAAGATGACCGCTTCCGCATTGACGGTGATACCATGTACATCATTGCTCGTAGCGAAGATTCCAAGGAAGAGCAGGCGGCCCTCGAGGTTGCTGTTGCTGCCCCTTCTGTATCGATAGGAAACAGCGAGTCCGTCTCAGAAGAAGTTGCATCGGAAGAACCAGCGAATCCCTTACACCAGGTGGAAGAACAACAAGAACAATTATTTACCAAGGAGGAAGCTACTATGTCTACGATTACCAACCAGCAAGTTCTCGAGGAAGTACAAAAATTGATGCAAGAAGCTATCGACCGCTTGGAGACAAGAAACCAAGAAATGTCCCAAGAAGTTGTCGCTCATTTTCAACAAAGCAATATGCAAGCTATAGAAGTGCTGATGAAAGAGAAACATAAGCATGAGCAGATCGTACTTGGCATTCAACAGGTTCTGGCGACCAGTGAACAACAATGAGTAAACTTGAGGCTACGATCCGGTTAGAGCAGAGATTTGCCATCCTGCGCGAGGTTATCGCGGGCTATCGGATTCGCCTTCAAGAAATGGAGAAGGAAGTAGTGGCGCTTTTTGCCACGAACCAACTCTCTGCTATTTCAGCATGCATGGGCGAGAAGCAGCGCATCGTCAGGTTGATGAATCGACTGGAACAATTTATTGTCCAATGGGAAAGCAACAACACGGATGTGGGTATCGCACATGAACCTAAGCGAGAACACTTGAACACATGACGAATAATGCGGTAAAATAGGGGGATTGTGCATGATTCCCCGCGCATGCCGCGTGGGATGGAAAGGAGATCCAAACCCTCTATGTCGGTAGGAAGAAACGAACTGTGCCCTTGCGGGAGCGGAAAAAAATACAAAAAATGCTGTGGGGTTGTCACTCCTATTACGGAGCTGCGTAGCCGCCACGAGCAAAAGTTACAAAAAGAATACGCTGGCTGGGTCGAAAGACTGAACCATTTTGTCGGCGCAAATGTAACCAGCGAGACGATTCAAGAAGCGCGGAGTCGTTTTGCCGAAGAAGTAGGCTTGAACCAAGAGAGTGTCGCACGTGCTGAATGGGCAGCCCATTTCTTCAACTGGTGTGTATTGGATGTCAAAACAGGTGGAAGTACGCTGCTTGAGAACTATATCAAACAGCATGGACGTCGGATGGAGCCTGATCTTCGCCGTGCGTTTGCTGGATTGCACCTGAATGTTTATGAAATCGTGGAAGTGGATCGTGATGTCATCACGGTTCAACAACCGATTTCGGAAGAAAAACACTATCTGCTTCGTGCCAATACGTTGAATGTTGTCCCTGGACAATTGATCGTAGGGCGCCTGCTGAATCTAGGTCTGCGTGATATGCTATTCTCTGGCAGCATCATCTTGCAGCCACATGTCAAGGAAAGCCTGCTCGAGTGGTTACACCAGCATCCAGAAGTAGAAGCTGCGAAGGCAGATACAAGCAAGAGAAGCTATACGACAGAGCTGTATCACTTCATCGTTCAATTTGGTGAAGCGGCAAGCGAGTCGGAAGCGCCGAAGCAAGAATCACTTCTGCGTCGTACCTATGCGATGCCAGATCGTAAACAGCTACTGAAAGTAATCGAGTCGAACCCTGCATTTGAACTGAAAAAACGGGATGGTGCTCGTGAGACTTGGGTATATGCGACACGCAAGGAAGAGCATTTGTTCCCGAATTTAAAGGATGCCTTGCTGGAGCTATACGAAGTACAGGCAGAAGTGATTTTGCAGGAGGACAGCCTGATTCTGGAAGGGTATGCATCGCAGTTAGATGAAGTCGCAGAGCTTTTACTGCTGCTTGCATTTGAGAACGAAGAGGAGATTCGCGTTCTTACTTCAACGGGGTCTCGTTTGTCTAAAGGAACTCTGTTTATCACGAGTCAGCCTACTTTGCCACCAAAAGTGTTGCAGTGGGCAGTCCAAACCTATTTTGCTGAAAAATGGCTGGTTACTTCCCATGAACAGCTCGATGATTTGGCTCCACTCTTGGTTGCGGCTACAGAAAACAAGGAGCTGCATGAAAAACTCCACAACTTGATGGAGCAAATGGAACAGGATCATAAAATCGGCCAAGGCTTGGCTCGCTTTATCCGAATGGACATGCTTCGTCCTCGCCTCTCGTTGTCAAATGACAGCCTGCATGTGCATAACCTGCTGCGCCGTCCGTTGATCGAGGGGTTGCCGGAGAGTGTGTACACCGTACATCCTGACAGACTTGCGGATATCAATCGCTTCGTGCAAGAGATGACTGAAGGCAAGTCGGAAGCAACCGTCAAAAAGTACGATGAGGTCATGAACAACTTCCGTTCATTCGTCAGAGGAGCGTTTGGCCCAACTTTCACATGGCAGCAGTTGCGTAGAGAGGACCTGGTATACTTCCTCGTCCACGACATTTTCACGCGCACAGACGCAACGACCAAAACGTTGGCAACCAATCTGATGTCTGTTTTGACGGCGTTCTTCAAATGGCTGGATAAGCAAGGACCTTACGCGCTTTATCCTGTCATGCAGCCATTATTCGCCGAGCTGAAGGAAACATTGCCGGAATCCTATCGCTTGCGCGGTGTGCTGGAAAAGGAAGCGACTCAAAATCTTTACAGCAACCCGATGGCGATCAAAGATATCACGGAAGAATCCATACTCGTGCAAGGAATCACTTCATCTGGTTGTACGGCAAAGCGTGCGAATGGCGAGACAATCAAGTTGTCTATTAGCGCTGAATTGGGTGCTTCGCTGGCAGCAGATTGGATGATCCATGGCTTGTTCGGTCAAGGTGAGGATGGTACTTGGAGACTGTATGGTACGCCTGAAGTGTATCCACCAGTCATTGCCCAAGTGCTGGGCGCACCAACAGGTGTATTAGTCTAGAACCCCTAGCATAAATAAAAACCCGAGGATTCGTGTCCTCGGGTTTTTTGTTTTGACTTTTCTTTGGTATAGATTAGTGAGCCCATTCGCGGAGTGTCTTGTCTTTCGGCAGCCAAAAGCCCATAAACCCGATCAACGGGAGGAACGAACATAACAGAATGACAAAGCTCAGACTGTAGAGATCGGCGAGATAGCCGAAAACGAGGGCGCCCATGCCTCCCATTCCAAAGGCAAGCCCGATAATCAGCCCGGATACGGTACCGATTTTGCCAGGCAATAGCTCCTGAGCGTACACGACTGTGACGGAGAAGCTGGAAAGCATGATAAAGCCGCTGATCACCAGTAATGGAAAAGCCCAATAGCCTGAGACGTAAGGCGTCAGCAATGTCAGTGGAAGTGAACCGAGTGTGGAAATGATGAGCAAGTTCCTTTTTCCGAATCGGTCAGACAGCGGTCCGCCAAAAAATGTCCCAATCGCTCCTGCGAAAAGAAAACCAAAAATGACGAGCTGTGCACTGGCGTAATCCATATCTTTTACATACATCAAGTAAAACTGGTAAAAGCTTTGGTAGCCAGCATTCATCCAGGACCGCACACTGACGATGACGATCAGGAGGCCGACGGCAATCAGCCGCTTGTTCCGATTCGTATACGTGACAGGTGCGGCAGTAGCCTTTTTCAAACGCTGTTGCCCACGATACCAGAGAGCAACATAGAGCAAGATGCCGCTAGCTAATAGCGCGGGTAACAGAAACCAGGCAGCCCCTGTCTGTCCCAGGTTCGCAAAGACCAGGATGGTCATCAAGGGGGCGAGTGCTTGCCCAGCATTTCCACCTACTTGAAAAATGGATTGTCCCAGCCCTCTGCGAGGACCAGATGCCAAGTGGGCGAAGCGTGAGGCTTCTGGGTGGAAGATGGCTGAGCCAATTCCAACACAGGCGACTGCTAGGAGAACGAAATAGTAGCTGCCGGAGAAAGCGAGTGCGAGCATCCCCACTCCCGATACGATTAAAGCCAGTGGAGGCAATAAAGGAATCGATTTACGATCGGAGAAGTAACCGACGAATGGTTGCAAAACAGATGAAGTAAGATTCATGACGAGTAAAATCATTCCGACTTGTGTAAATGTTAATGCCAGATTCTTCTCTACAATAGGAAGCAATGCAGGGATGACCGCTTGCAAACTGTCGTTTAACAGATGCGCAATGCTAATGGCAAAGAGCATGCGATAGACAGTCGGTGCCGCAGTCCCTGCCGGTGTAGAGTGAATGGGTGTTGATGAGGCACTCATGTCAGTTCATCCCCAATCTTTCTTAGGTAACTTACTTTTTATTTTTTTCAATGTAGCATGGATTCTACAGGACGTCATCCATGAATGATGGGAATATGATGGTCGGGAATAAAGGATTTGATCTGTCAGGAAGTTTTTAAAAAGGTAGGTAAATGGGGAGACACTGTCGAAAAAAGAGAGGATCACAAGGGACTAGACCATGAGCAGAAGGCTAGGGGGAATGCTGGAATGCTGGAAGGTATAACAGAATACTGGCTATGCGTGGGAGGAGCCAATGTTGACGTGCAGGGAGTCACTTCTGCCAGACTGTTGCCTGGGACAAGTAATCCGGGTGAAGTACATCAAGCAGCAGGCGGCGTAGCTCGAAACGTGGCGGAAAATCTGGGATGGCTAGGAGAAGAAGTGCAGCTGTTTGCTCTGGTAGGAGAAGATGCAGATGGCGAGTGGCTAAGACAGGTCACAGCAAATAGTGGAGTGGCTACCCATGGCATGTTGCGAATCGCAGGGAAATCGACTGGGCGCTACTTGGCCATTCGTGATCGCGACGGTGAATTGTACACGGCTGTTGCAGATATGGAACTAAATGAAGAGTGGCCAGCAGAGATTGTCCAGCAAGGTCTCAAACGCTTGCCTCGGGCGGCAGGCTTGTTTCTGGATGCCAATCTTCCCGTCGAGGTTATGCGGGCATTTCTGGCGGAAGCCAGAAGACTCGACAAAAAGATCATCGTGGACCCTGTTTCTGTGAAAAAAGCAGAAAAATGGAAAGGGTTGCTTGAAGGTGTACATATACTTGTCGCGAGCATTGATGAACTGGAAGTGTTAGGTGGCCAATCCCTTCATTCCTATAATGATGTGGAAATATGCGCGAAAAAATTGGTGGCAGAAGGTATTCATCAGGTCATGGTCATTTGTGGGGAAGCAGGGCTGTGGCTGTGCACCGCACAGGAGGAAAAATGGCTTGCTGCCCCTACTATGCCGATTCGAGAGTCCGCGGGAGATGCGTTTGCTGCGGGTATCATTTATGCGCAAAACAAAGCGTTGTCCCTTACAGAACAAGCAGCTTTCGGCGTTGCTCTTGCCGAGATGAGAACAAAGGGAAATGGCCGATACGATATCGATGCCCTTTTGGCACGAAAAGATTACTATGCCGCAAAAGAAAGACAGGTCCTCGACAGAGAATGAAAATACATAGCTTGACGTACACTACCCGTTAGTTGGTACAGAGGAGGAGTGTATGTCATGGAAAAGAAATCGAATGATGTGAACGGAAAACAAGAGAGCCATGTTCGGCAGGGCGGAGATTCACACCGCTCTAAAAACAAGCGTCCTGAAGGTCCTGTACAAGGGTTTAGTCAGGCGCCACGCGGCTTGCAATAAGCCAAAAATTATATATGCAACTAAAGTCCCCTTATCGACAAAAAGATGGGGGACTTTTCGTTTAAAGGAACATTTTTCTACAAATGCAGACAACGATATGGTACAATACCTGAATCAGAGTATTGCCAACTGAAGAAAAAAGTGGTGCATAATGTCGAGTGGCACAATTCAAAATCGTGCCTCCCTTTACTTTGTCAAAAAGCGTGCGCGAACAAGGAGACTGATTCATATGCCAGATACTGTTGTGAAAACACGCGCTTCAGCTTCTCGAAAGAAACAGCCGAGCCGTAATCGAAAAATACGTAAACTCGTTGTATCCTTCACATTGATCACCCTGCTGCTGGTTGGCGGTGTGGCTGGAGCAATTTATTGGAAAATTGAGGACACTCTGACGGAAGTAACGAACCCTGCAAACAGCGGATTTACTTCGCCAGTATCCCAAAATGTCGATCCTGTTTACCACTCGGATAAGCCAATGTCGTTTGTATTGCTTGGTTCTGATTCCCGTCCTGAAACAGGTTCCATGAATACAGACGTAATGATTGTGGCAGTTGCCAACCCAAAGACGAAGAAAGTTACCATGGTATCGATTCCGCGGGACACACGCGTCAAGATCCCAGGCTATCGTGACTACCATAAGATCAATTCTGTCTATGCCAATGGCGAAGCAGAACGCAGGCAAGCAGAGCGAAACAACCAGACGGTTACTGAAGATGGTATTTCCTTAACGAAGAAAACGTTGAATGAAGTACTGGGTATTCCGATTGAGCATTTTGTAGCCATTGATTTCGATGGTTTCAAAGCGGTCATTGACGAATTAGGTGGTGTGGAAGTCAATGTGGATCGCAGACTGGTATACGATGATCCAACTGACGATACACACATCAATCTACAGCCAGGAGTTCAAAAACTGAATGGTGAGCAAGCACTTGGTTATGTACGACATCGTCATGACAACCGTGGAACGAAGTACTACTCCAGTGACTTTGACCGTAACCGTCGCCAACAAGAGGTCATCAAGGCTGTTGTGGACAAAACGGCTTCTCTTGAAGGCTTAACAAAGATATTTAACGTCATGGACGTAGGTGCCAAGAATATACATACCGATCTTTCCAAGGATCAGATCAAAGGCTTGGCCTACGATTTCAAAGGATTTAATTCCTCTACGGTCACCGCATTGGATAATGGGGCATATTGGCAGGGCGGATACACATATCTCGAAAAAGAAAAGCTCGAGTCTGTTCGCGATTCCTTGCAATCAGAGATGGGAGTAAGTGGGAGCGTCGTAGCGTCGCTCAACAATTCTCCGATACTCGGGTCCGGTGAAGCGGTAGCGACAAGCAACAAGAAGAGCGTCAAGAAGAAAACGACCGAATCTGCTGCGTCAACACCATCGAAACAAAAAACGGAGGCTCCGAAAGAACAAGAGCCGAATTCAACAGACAATCAAGACGGTACGGCAAATGAAGGTGCAATGCCGCCACCTGATGTCGTAAACCCAGAAGGACAAGGTCAGTCGACAGATCTAGGTCAGGGAGCACAGACTCCTGCGACTGATGCAACACAGTCACCTGGGACTGTACCAGCAGGTAATAACGGCAACAACGCTACTCCACCGCCGGATATCATCCCGCCGTCCAGTCAGGATGCAGGTCCTGCACCTACACAAGGATCGAGCACGAACTCTTAACGAGTCCCAAAAACACCCGTTCATCACGAGCGGGTGTTTTTATTTGTCGATTCATTAAAAAATTTTAAAAATTCGTTTATGGAAAAGGTTTAGAAAACACCAATTTCGTGGTACAATAATAATATGCTGATAAGACAGATTAATCAGATAATTATTACTGACTGGAGGGATTTCTATGACGATTTTCTTGGTGAACCTGTTCCTGGTGATTGCTTTTGTGTACCTGATCAGCCGCCAACAAAACGAAGAGTTTGTGTACGATGAAGATTTTTTCCTCCAGAACCCTTCAGCTTTGGAAGAATATCAGCAGATGCCGATTGATTTCCAGCATGCCTTTTTCCGCAAGCATAAAGAGTGGATTAAGGAAAAATATATGCGCGGAGAAAGCTACATTTTAGGTTACTGTCCAAACAAAGAAGTACGTCTGCCTGGCTGTCAGAATTCATGAATCAAAAAAATATGAACAATACACCGACCCCTTCCTCGTGAAGGGGTTTTTCGCATCTGTAGAACTCGTGCTATACTGCTACGAGAGGATATCGTGAAACAGGAGGAAAGAAGCACGTGCTACAATTTATGGTGGAAAAACTAAATGAACAGTTACATATGCATGGAATGATTTCGGATATCGTCTTGCGCTCCGATCATTCGATGCTGGAAGAGTCGGAAGGGCAAGAGGTTCTGATCACGTTTTCCGAGGCAGAAGATGAAAAGCAACCAACGGCTACCATCCATCTGTTTTCGCTTGCGGAAGAGGACAGCTGTGAAATTGAGGTGGAAATTGACTATCCTTATTGCCTGCAAGATGAGGAGATTCAACAATTATGGACGCAAGCAAAAAGCTTGGTAGCAGAGTGCTCGCTGACTGAAAAGCGCCGCTTTGTGGAGTCTGGCAAGCAGGCGGCAGCGAATGTCGTGCTGGATTATCACTTTGTTGTACAGATGCCGCGAACTGAAGCGGAGGAAATCGCATTTTCAGAAACCATCGCAAGATTTTCCGCAGATTTGGGGATGCTCGTCAAACTCGGCACACAAAAATAGGCTGTACATAAAGAAAGCTCAGGGGTAACGTCCTGAGCTTTTTGCATGAAATGTGAGGAAGGAGGAATATGAGGAGGAGAGAGAGAATCGTATAGATAATGAAAATGAATGAGTATTCACTCGTTGGGAGGGCGTTTAACGTGGAACTTTCAAAAGTATGGGAACCGATTCAAATTGGTTCGATGACGTTGCCAAATCGGATAATGATGGGGTCCATGCACGTTGGATTTGAAAAGCTAGAGAATGGTGTAGCGCGGCTTGCTACCTTTTACGCAGAGCGTGCTAATGGAGAGGCAGGTCTAATCGTGACAGGAGGGGCTGCCGTACATCCAGAAGGCGGCATGGGAGACGAGTATTGCAATGTATACCAAGACGAGGATATCGAGAAATTGCGTCTGATCACGAAAGAGGTTCATCAAGCCAATGGGCGAATTGCGTTGCAGCTGTTCCATGCCGGGCGTTACGCGTACAAGGAAGCAACAGGATTAGACCCGGTAGCACCATCGCCATTGCAGGCGCCGATAAACCGTTGGAAGCCGAGAGAGTTAAGCGCAGAGGAGATCGAAGCGACCATCCAATGCTTTGCTGATGGCGCCGTCCGTGCTAAAAAAGCTGGATTTGATGCCGTAGAAATTATGGGTTCGGAAGGATACTTGATCAATCAATTTTTGTCCCCTGTGACCAATAAGCGGGAAGATGAGTGGGGTGGGGACTTTTTACGCAGAGCCTGTTTTGGCATCGAGGTGGCTAAACGTGTCCGCCAAGCAGTGGGACCGGATTATCCAGTCATCTACCGGATGTCGGGATTGGACTTGATGCCAGATAGTACGACGATGGAAGAGACATTGCAATTTGCTAAAATGCTGGAGGAGGCAGGAGCTGATGCTCTCAATGTCGGAATTGGCTGGCATGAATCTCAAGTACCGACGATTGGCATGATGGTTCCGCGTGGAGCATATGTATGGGTGGCACAGCAAGTCAAGCAGGTCGTGAACATCCCGGTTATTGCCAGCAATCGAATCAGCGACATGCGCCAGGCTGAAAAGATTTTGTATGAGGAATGCAGTGATATGGTTTCGATGGCCCGTCCATTTTTAGCGGACCCGTATATTGTTCAAAAAAGTAAAGAGGGACGCTTTGATGAAGTAAACACATGTATTGCTTGCAATCAAGCCTGTCTCGACCATATCTTTGATGGGAAGGTAGCCTCCTGTCTAGTCAATCCTCTCGTGGGCAGGGAAGCAGAGTGGCAGTTGGTTCCAACGGAAAACCGAAAGAAGGTAGCTGTAATCGGAGCGGGGCCAGCCGGCTTGGAGGCAGCTCGTGTATTGGCAGAGCGAGGGCATCAGGTAGTCATCATGGAGGCCAAAAAACAGATCGGTGGACAATTAAACTACGCCAGACAGGTGCCGGGTAAAGAAGAATTTAATGAAACGCTTCGCTATTATCGGACAGAGCTTGCGCGTCTTGGTGTCGAAATCAGGCTGGGAACACTGGCAGAGGCAGAAGCCCTGATCGAAGAAGGCTTTGCAGAAGTTGTGGTGGCAACAGGAGTCATTCCTCGGCGTCCAGAGATTCCAGGTGTGGAGCTCGGACATGTGAAGGGATATGATGCGGTATTTGAAAAGCGCACCAAGGTCGGTAGACAAGTAGTCATCGTCGGTGCGGGAGGAATCGCATGTGATTTGTCCCATTTGCTGATGCACGACGAAACGATCTCACCGAAGGCAGCGGAATACTTGCAGGAGTTTCGGATTCTGGATGGAAGAGCTGTACAACAACTGCAACAGCGAAAAAGAAAAATCAGCATGCTGCGGCGTGGGAAGCATGTCGGATCGGGCTTGGGCAAAACGACGCGCTGGGCAGTTCTCGCCAACTTGAAGCGACGTGGTGTAGAGATGCTGACACAAATTGAATACAGCCGGATTGCAGAAGAAGGGGTATACTTCATTCAGAACGGGGAGGAACGCATGATACCTGCTGATACGGTCATTGTAGCGGCTGGAGCGACCTCCAACAATTCGCTATACCACGCATTGCTTGATCGGCTGCCTGTGCACCTCATAGGCGGGGCTAAAGAAGCGGGAGAGCTCGATGCCAAGCGAGCCATTTTGGAGGGTGCGACTGTAGGAAGAGCGATTTAAGGCGCTCGAAAGATTTTCTATTTCGAAAACAAGGGTGATCGGATATGATTAAGAAAAGTATGTCGTCTTTTTAGAAGTTTTGTCGAATCGCTTTTCAACGTCCGCTAATTCTTGCAAAATGAAGTTATACTGTTCAAATTCATTTGATTGGGGGCTCTCGCCTTGATGAACCATAATGGCATTCTCTTAGGGAAACGTTACTTCCTGTACTCGTTAGCACGGCTAGTAGAGGTGGAGGGATGGACGTTTACGATAGCCCCGGGGTTTAAGATGATCGCAGGCGGGAGTGCCAATCCATTACAGACATTAATCAGCGTTTACCGAGAGAATGAAAAGGTAGCGCAACTCGTGCTTCATCATAGACGAAGTGATTCAGATGTCACTGTGCAGGCTGTATCGAGTGATCTCCTGTTAGAAATCGCCCCGGCGACTAGAACTGTAAGTGTAGCAGAAAAGCTGTAAGGCACCCTGAACGGGGTGCTTTTCACTTTCGATCTTCAATCATCATTCCGAGCAATCGAGGAGGCGGCAGGATCATGGTAGGGAACGAATGGCAGGTAGGTCAGTTTCAATTCTCTTGGCTGAGAGGTGGACTAACGAAGTTGGACGGAGGCGCAATGTTTGGAGTCGTCCCCAAGCCGCTCTGGAGCAAAAGATACCCATCAAATGATCTCAATCAAATCCCTTTGCGTGCTGACCCGATCCTGGTACAGGCTCATGGCAAGCGTATTTTGATTGAATCGGGAATGGGAAATGATCGGCTAACGGAAAAACAGAAGCGCAATTTTGGCATGGAAGAAGAGTCTCAAGTGCTGGACTCCCTCGCTGCACAAGGATTGACTCCTGCCGATATTGATATCGTCATCATGACACATATGCACTACGATCATGCCAACGGACTTGTCTCTATTCGTGATGGAGAACTTGTCTCTACATTTCCACAAGCTGTCATCTACGTGCAAGAGCAGGAATGGGCGGAGATGCGAGAGCCGAATATTCGCTCGAAGAATACATATTGGGAAGAAAACTGGCGTCCAATTGAGAAGCAGGTGAAGACGTACGGAGCTTCGCAGGAAGTTGTGCCGGGAATTACGCTTCATCATACAGGAGGTCACAGCCAGGGACATGCTATCGTGCGGATGGAGACAGAGGGGCAGCTGCTTTTGCATCTAGCGGACATCATGCCTACACACGCCCATCAAAATCCATTATGGGTGATGGCCTACGACGATTACCCGATGACATCCATCTTTGCAAAAGAGGAATGGGTCAACAACGGAATCAAGCAAGGAGCTTGGTTCACGTTCTACCACGATAGCGTTTACCGTGCGGTGAAATGGAACGAACAGGGAGAAATGATTGATCGGATAGAAGTTATTTTGTAAAAAGGACAAGCAAAGACCGTCAGTGTTTACTGGCGGTCTTTTGCGTTGTCTAAGGTCACCGTGTCCAACCCTATCGAAATTTTGATTACTCTAATAGAAATGTTTCATAATCAAAAAATTTTGAATGCTCATTGACGAACGACCATTGCCTCTCTACAATGGGAACATCACAGAGCATCTGTTCTGGCAAAGATGGAAAGGCATAACAGTGGTGAGGAGAGAGACAATGAGCTGGATCAAGATGCGTTTACAGGAGTTTCACCCGATCGTCTGGTCATTAGTCGTCGGGACCGTGTTCGTCCGGGCAGCCAGCTCGATGAGCATGCCGTTTTTGTTTTTATACTTGTCTAATCAAACAGATATGAGCTTGGCTATGATCGGATTGACTATTGGAGCAGGACCGCTCGCGGGTACAATCGGAGGCTTTATTGCGGGAGCATGGTCGGACAGAATCGGGCGCAGACGAGTCATGCTAGGCGCGTTGTACGTGTGGACGTTCGTGTTCGTCGGGTTTGCGCTTAGTAAAGACCCGTGGATTCTGCTTTTCCTCAATATAGCAGGGGGACTCTGTCGATCCTTCTACGAACCGGTCTCCCAGGCGCTGATGGCAGATGTAACGCCACAAGAGAAACGGCTTCGTGTGTTCGGTATTCGCTACATGGCGATTAATGTGGGGGTAGCGGTAGGGCCTATCGCAGGGGTAGTGATGGCGAAAAGCTCTGTAGCCTTACCTTTCCTGATGACTGCCGTGATATATCTCATTTATGTGATTAGCTTGCAGGGATTATTGAACAAGTTCGGCATTAAGCAAATTGAAGGTCAAAAGAAAGAAGTCGTGACATTCGGCCGTGCATTCAGTGTTGTGGTGCACGACAAAGCCTTTCGTTTGTACATGCTAGCCGGTGTTTTAGGAGCGATTGGCTACTCGCAGATGTCTTCTACGCTGGCAAAATTCGCAGAAATGACGGTCGTGAATGGAACAGAGCTGTTTGCCATCCTGATGACCGTCAATGCGATTGTCGTCATTGTGATGCAGCTTCCGTTGACGAACTGGGCAGAAAAAAAGACGCCTCTCACCGCGATTGTGGTGGGAAACGTCATGTATGCGGTTGGTGACGTGGGTTATGCCTTTGCCAACTCATGGCTGATATTCATTGTGGCGATGGTATTTTTCACAATAGGTGAAATCCTTACGTTTACAGCAGGGGACGTCCTGATCGACCGAATGGCGCCAGAGAGTATGCGCGGCAGCTATTATGGTGCGAAAAGCTTCAGCAACCTCGGCCAGTTCATCGGTCCTTGGATGGGTGGATTGCTCTTGGCACACTACGGAGGTACGACCTTGTTCCTGATTGTAGCAGCTACCTCGATGATGAGCAGTGCCTTCCAATGGGCGGGTGCTCGTGCCTTTGAGGCAACCCGTGGCAAATCCTTGAATGAAGCGAGGGCTGAATCACTCTAACGCTTGCAAGATGCGATCCGCCATCCGTTTATAGCCTTCAGCATTCGGGTGGAAGTGGTCTGTATACAAGTAGTTTTGTTCTTTACGCAAAAACAAGTCGTAGGTGGGCACCACGAATACTTGCGGGTATCTTGAGGCGATTTGGGACGCCCGATTGTTCCAGTCGAGCACGGGCCCGATGGTGTCGACGGATGCTTCGGTATTGCCAAAAGGATTGTACAGGGAAGTATAGACAATCGTCGCCGTCTTGTTGACGCTGCGAATCTGTTTGAGAATCTCTTCATAGTTGACCGCAAGCTGATTAAGAGCTGTGGTCACTTTTTCTTTTTCAATGGTATACAGCCCACCTGTCTGCCTGAACAAATCATTGCCACCGATGGTAAAAAGAATCAGATCGGCTTCAGCGAGCAGCTTTTTTACTTGCTCCTGAGACATTTGTTTGAGCAGCTCAGATGATTCCTGTCCATTAATCGCGAGGTTTGTGAACGTAATAGACTGGCCCGATTTTTTCTCCAATGCTTGGCGAACGAGTCCGACATAGCCTTGGCCGTTTGCGTCTCCGGCACCACGCGTGAGGGAATCCCCTAGTGCGACTACTTTGTGGACACCCTTTTCTGGTAAAGGAGAGGGTGGCTGCTCTTTTTGGACAGGTGGGGCTGCTGTGGATGGTGCCAACTGCTGCGGATTCATCGCGAGAACAAACCCTGTCGCAAATAAGAGAAAGGAGAGTAAAGACAAGAGACCTGCCGTGCGCCAAAGAAATTGGCCGGATGTGCGCATCGGGTATCCTCCTATTCGTTTTAAAGTGTATGGTCATGGTATAATGTGGATGGACATCTTATGACAGTGTACCATAAACAGAACGCCATCGTCAGTTGACGAGGCGTGACTCAGATAGGAGGGCGCACATTGGCCGAAACGGTCCTCTCAGTAAAAGGATTGAAAAAAGCGATTGGCAAAAAGTCGATCATTCATGATATTACGTTTGACGTTTTCGCCGGTGAGGTATTTGGATTTCTCGGGCCGAATGGCGCAGGTAAAACCACGACGATCCGCATGCTCGTTGGCTTGGCAAAAGCCGATGGGGGAGATATTCGCATTGGAGGCATCTCCCTTCAGGAACAGTTTCCGCAAGCGATTGCGCAGGTTGGTTGTATCGTCGAAAACCCGGAGCTGTACAAGTTTTTGACGGGCAGAGAGAATCTAGAGCAGTTTGCGAGAATGAGTGGCGGTATTACGCCTGAGCGCATTGAGGAAATCGTCCGCTTCGTTGATTTGGAGCGGGCAATTGATGATAAGGTAAAAACGTACTCACTCGGAATGCGGCAGCGTCTGGGGATCGCGCAGGCGCTTTTGCATCGTCCAAAAATATTGATCCTGGACGAACCGACGAACGGTTTGGACCCGGCGGGGATTCGTGAGTTGCGCCAGTTTATTCGCAAGCTTGCTGAGGAGGAAGGGCTCGCTGTCTTCATTTCGAGCCATCTTCTCAGTGAAATCGAGATGATGTGCGACCGGGTGGCGATTATCAGCCAAGGGAAGGTCATTTCGGTTGGATTAGTCAAAGAACTGATGGAGCAGTTTGCGGATCAGGTCGATTGGACAATCCCGTCTTCCCACATACAGAAGGCCGAGGAAGTCCTGCGGAAACTACCAGCAGTGACAGAAGTGTGGGTGGTTAGTGAAGAACGCCTGAAATCACGCATGGACATAGAAAAAGTGAGCGAGGCTAATCAAGCGTTGGTCAATGGTGGCATACCTGTGATGGGGATTGCGACAAAGACGGTTACACTAGAAGACCTGTTCCTTACATTGACGGGAGGAGGGGGAAGTCATGGAGCAGAACATGGTGGGGCTCGTACAGAATGAAACCATAAAATTGCTGCGTCGGCGCCGTTTTCTCGTCGTCGTGCTAATCTTGGCGATTCTAATCCCGATTTTTACATACGCGCAGTACCGCTCGGTTGTCACTGCACAAGAACGAATGGGAACGACCGACTGGCGCCCACTATTAACCCAACAAATCGTCGATATGCAAAACAGGCTGGCATCAAGCCGCCTTCCTGAAGAGTGGCGGGATTTTATCAAGGTCAGGATCGCGCAGCAGCAATATTATTTGGATCACGACATTAACCCGATGGCACCGGGTGGGCCTACATTCGCTCGTGGCTTTATGGACCAAGCCATTTCGATGTTTTTGCCGATGATTATCGTTGTACTCGCGGTTGACCTCGTATCTTCAGAGTTTAGCGAGGGGACGGTCAAGCTGCTATTAACGCGACCCGTACGGCGTTGGAAGGTACTGACCAGCAAATACATCACCCTGCTGCTATTTACCTCTCTCACGGTTCTCACGACACTGATTCTCGCTTATTTACTCTCTGGGGTCGTGTTTGGCTATTCAGGATGGGACCTGCCTATTTTGACTGGTTTTGAAGTAGCGGGGGGAGAGCTCGAGACATCTGGCGCTTTCATGCTGCCACAATGGCAATTTTTGCTGATGCAGTACGGGCTAGGATGGTTCGTCTGCGTCGTGGTTGCCACGGTAACACTCATGGTCTCTGTTTTGGTTCGGAGTGCGGCTGCGGGGATGGGAATTATGATGGCAGCGTTAATTAGCGGAACAATCCTGACGCAGATGGCATCCTCCTGGGAATCGTCCAAATACTTGTTCGTGGTAAATTTGCAGCTTACGGATTATCTCAATGGAACACTGCCTCCGATTAAGGGGATGACGTTGCCGTTCTCGTTGACCGTGTTGAGTGTATGGGCGATCGCAGCGCTGATCATTGCATATGCGACCTTTATCCGTAGGGATGTCACATCCTAATTTGACAAATTCCGTTACTTTATGACATGTCTGCTCGTCTTTACCATGACGAATGAAAAAGACAGCGAGAGGAGAAAGGCGAAACAGAATGGACGTATTATGGAAAGCAGGCTCGGTGACACTATCTGGCATGTTTGAGCTGTGGGCAGCGATCCCTGTAGGTTTTATGTTGCAACTACCACCGGTTCTGATCGGAATATTTAGTGCGGTGGGTGCGATTATCAGCGCAGGTGTCGTCATTTTTCTGGGAGGTTCTTTGCGTACCTGGCTGTTAAAGCGTGTAGAGAAACGGAGCAAGCGTCAGGGGCGCATGTGGCAGATATGGGATAAATACGGAGTGGTCGGCCTTGGTCTCGCTTCGCCGCTTTTAACGGGAGCCCCACTGGGAGCTGCTATTGGTATCTCGCTGGGAGCTCCTACGAAAAAGCTCATGCTTTGGATGTCGGTGGGCATCATTATCTGGAGTGTGTTATTGACGGCAGGAGTGGCTTTTGGTCTTTTGCAATTCATGGTACCAGAAACGAAATAGCTATATGCATGAAAACCGCCAATTTCTGGCGGTTTTTGTTCATGCTCATCATAACGTGAGTCTGTAGACAATCTCTCCATCGTATACGTCGCCAGTTTCTTCAAAACCAGTCTGATTGTATAAATGTCTTGCACCTGCATTGTCCGGGCATACGGTTAGGTTGACAAAGCGGCTTTGCGGGAAACGGTTCCGTATCGTATCCACGATCGCTGCGAGAGCCGCTCTGCCATATCCTTTGCCTTGGTACTGGTGATCGATCATAAAACCGTTGAACCAGAAACACCAATCTGTTGAGGCGTCATAGGTAATCATGACAAACCCAACCATTTCATCAGCATTATACAAACAGAATGGTTCATATGCGCAGTTGTCACCATCAGGGCGGATATGAACCTTCGCCAATGAAACGGCAACAGACGGGACAAAGCGCTGCTGCTCATCTTGTACCTGCAAGCGTAAGGCATCTTGCCAGTTATCTCTGGTTGTTGGAACCAATCGAATCCGAGTGTCTTTGATAAGTCTTCACCTCGATCATCTTAATAGTTTAAGCGTAACCGATCCCACCTGAAAAATCTTCCTTTTCTGCGTGGGTGTTTTTTCGTAAAATAAACCAAGGATACAAATAGAAAAGTTCCCGAAAGTGAGGTAGCTGACATGGACGAGAAAAAAGAAGCGTTGGTCCCTGAACTGGAGGATCTAGTTCATAAATTTACAGAGCTGTTGACAGGTGCAGCGACTCCTGAGCGCGTAGAAATGGTAAAAGTATGGTGCCTGTACACGACAATGGCAAAAGCAATGCCTCCGCTGATTCAGCATTGGGGAAGCGAGCCTGAGCATATGGAAGCACGGGATCAAATTCGAGAAATCATCGAGCAAATCAAGCAATGGAATCAGGAGAAAAATCAAAAGCACTAAAATAGGAAAAAGCGCTGTCTCTTTACGAAAGAGAACAGCGTTTTTTTACTTCAATCGAATCTCTAACCGGCGTAGAGGCATCAACTCTCCTTGGTATTGTAGCAGGCCCTGCTTGATCAGCTCATGAACCCGGTATGTCAAATACGAGTCACCAATACATTGATCGCTTTCCCCCATGACGGTACCGATCACACGTGCAGCCTTTTGGAACTCTTTAGATGCATGTTCCAAGATCGAGGCATCGTAAAAATCCTCCGATACCTCCAGTACCTCACCCTGTTTGTAAACACGCAGCGTACGATCAGATTGCGACCACTTTTCCCATTCGAGGATGAGGCTTTGCACGAGAGGCGCAGGCATATTCTTTTTCACCTGATAAGCATCCATCACCAATTTAGGAGGGAGGGCACCCGCGCTTTTCAATACATAAGATACCTCGTTGCCGTCTATGTTTCTGACTTTGTAATCGCAATTCACACTAAATGCGGTTATGTCGATTGTTTCAAATGAGAGGTTTTTATTCTGAAGCATAGAGACAACATAACGAATCCCTATGTTGTCAGATGCATTCTGACCATGCCACAGAATTACATTACTGCCGTCCGGAATCTGAGCTGGAAAGGTTAGATTTCGCAGCAGGTATGCTTTTACTGTTGTCAGGTCTTCGGGAGAGATTGCCTCTACTCGTTCGAGAAAAGAATGAATCCATTCAATCCTTTCCTTCATCCCGGTTGCGGTCTCCAGTTGATGGAGCGGTCCAACTGAAAAATCATCCTCGATGCAGATGATGCTTTCTGTCTGCAACAGATTTTGTTTGCGGAAAACGGATCGGAGTGTACCGTAGGCAGATAGGCCGAAGCAGATGTGAAATTTGTTCATTAGTTAAACTCCTCATAATTATCTTCCTTCATTATAGCGTAAATTGGATTTGATCAAAAAACAGAACAGAAAAAAGACACGATCCTGATAATCAAGTCGTGTCTTTGCTAATCGTAGGGATCTTTTTACGGATTCCACGTGATATGTTTGGTAGCATCCATTAATTCATTTAAGGTAACTCCGTTTGCGGTCACTACCACATACAACGATTGGTTGTCGGATTGAGCGTTAAAATGAACCGCATGCTGGGCTGTTGATCCTTTTGAATCCGTTTGATCAAAAGAAACGGCGATGGCTTGCTCTCCGTTGACAGCGAACAACTGAGTAGCGGAGAAAGTACCTGGGATAGAGAGGCTGCGCTTGCCTTCTGTATTACGCACAACATCTAGGCGAATCCACTCGTTGTTCCGCTTGTAATCGGCAGTTAAGCGAGTCACCTTCTGACTGGTTTCGGATTCATATTGGACCGATACCGTACTCATCGAGAACCCATTCGGTGCTTGCGAGAGGGTAGGCACGGGCATATCTGATGCTTGTACAGCGGTGTTCAAATCCGAGAAGGAGGAAAGAGTAATGGGCTGCTTCGCTACCGCCGGCAACGTTGGACCCACTAATGCGTTCTCAGTCTTACCACCATCAGCGGTGTCTGGTTCCACTTGGGAAGCGATCCCAAAAGTCGTAGGCTTCTCAGCAGCAGCGCCATTGGCTTCCTTAGCGGCTATATGGTTACCAGTATTTGCTGACTCGGCTGGAACTTCCGACTTCGCTTTTGCTGCTTGATCAGCTGAGTTCCCTTGTAATCCGCGAGATGCCACGCTGTTCTGCCCGTCTTTATTGATCGTACGTGGCTCGGGTGTTACTACTTTTTCCTCTGGTTTCACCATTGCAATCGCATTGTTCGATTGGGGAGGTGATGCAGGAGGTGTATCTTTTGCAGGTGCAGTCGGAGCGACCTGCGATTGTGTAGCAGCGGACTCTGGATTGCTTTCTGCTTTTTTCATCGTCGGACTATCGGCTGCTGCTGGTATGGAAGCGATAGCAGGTGCTGGATCTGACGGTGCCGATTTTGATGCCGGGTCTTGGAATGCAAAAGTATTCTGGTTGTCTTGTATCCCGTTTTCTTGTATGGCAGCCATTTGCATATTACCCGGTGCCAGTTGTTGGTAGCCGACGAAACCAACTGCGAGCAAGACAGCCGCTGCGCTAACCCAGGCGTATGAAGGGAAGCCTTTGGTCCAACGCTTGTTTGGTTTTGCAATCACTGTGCTCGTTTGTTGCTCTGAAGATGCAGTAGCAGCGTGAGGGGGTACACCTTTTTCGGCGGTCTGGTAGATTGCTTGCATGATTCTATCTTCCAGGTTCGCTTGAGGTAGTGGAACCTCCTTCAAGAACTGCACCTCCTCTTCTGTTGTCATTTGCGTTTCTATCCAAGCGATGCATTCGTCACAGGTTTCAATATGTGAGTGTGAATCGCTATCTGTGTCATCTAGCCATGCTTTTCTAAATGCCTGGCAGTTCATGTACGAGCCCCCCTTCCTTGCGGGATAACAATTTTGCGAGTTCCTGACGAGCACGCAAGTAACGGACGCGAGCTGTAGATTCGGCGATGCCGAGGAGTGTAGCTATTTTTTCAAACGGATATTCGTGCGTACAGCGAAGGACAATCACTTCTCGATAAGAATCCGACAGTAAGGCAAAGGCCTCCTGAATTTCTCGACGTTGCTCTTTTGTCATGAGCGATTCCTGAGGGGATTCGTCCCGTGTATTTGATGGCACATAGGCCAATTGTTCATCCGAGTCATGATACTTTCGGCGACGCAAGAAGTCGATGCTCTTATTTCGAGCAAGCGTATGTAACCAAGAAGAAAACTGGCTGTCCCCGCGGAATGTGGACAATTTTTCATACGCTTTTACAAATACTTCCTGAGTGAGATCCTCTGCATCAGAGCGATTGTTTACCATTTTGTAAATGAAAACGTAGATCATATGCTGATATCGCTGGATGAGGTCGCGATACGCTTCGATGTCGCCTTGAAGAATCCGCTGAATGATTTCGGCGTCGGCATGCATTGAATCTTTGGCCTCCCTTCCCTCTATGAGACGCTGGTAGTTCGTAAACGTTTCAGACCAGCGTTTCGATTTCTATAATATCGTATGGATAGCCTTGTTCGACCAGAAAAAGCTGGCGATGGAGCGAAAACTCCTGCTCTCTCGTGTCTCGTGTTACCAATGTATAAAAATGGGCGGTGTTGTTGTCTGTTTTGGGCCTCAAGATACGTCCCAGGCGCTGTGCCTCTTCTTGTCTGGAACCATACGTCCCGGAAATTTGGATCGCGACGTTGGCATCTGGCAAATCAACCGCAAAGTTGGCTACCTTGGATACGATCAGGCGTGTAATTTCCCCTTTTTTAAACTGCGTGTACAATAGCTCACGTTCTTTGTCCGGTACTTTTCCTGTAATGAGTGGCAGTTGGAGGGCCGTTGCCATCTGTTCAAGCTGATCGATATATTGCCCGATGATCAAAACACGATCGTGGGCGTGCCTCTCCAAGAGCTCGCGGACGACCTCCAGTTTTTTTGGATTTTCTGCCGCAATGCGAAACTTTTGACGAGCGGTTGCATGTGCATAAGCCTCACGCCACTTCGGCTCAAAGGGGAGTCGAATTTCTCGGCAATGCGCCTCCGCGATCCAGCCTTGCTCTTCCATGACTTTCCACGGAACCTCGTACTTTTTTGGACCAATCAGCGTGAACACATCTTCCTCCCGCCCGTCTTCCCGAACAAGAGTAGCAGTCAGCCCAAGTCTGCGAGTGGCTTGAATCCCAGAAGTAACACGAAAGATGGGTGCGGGCAACAAATGCACCTCATCGTAAATAATAAGCCCCCAGTCGCGCTCTGAAAAGAGTTTCAGATGAGGAAAATCATCTTCGGCGGTGGGGCGGTATGTAAGAATTTGATAAGTCGCCACAGTTATTGGCTTGACTTCTTTGTTGTCACCAGTGTATTCGCCGACCATATTTGGATCAAGTCCTGTTTTGTCCAAGAGCTCTGCGATCCATTGACGAACCGATGTCGTATTCGTGGTCAAAATGAGTGTGGCTGTTTGCAATTGGCAAATGGCACCAAGTCCAATGACCGTTTTTCCAGCACCACAGGGCAGGACGAGTACACCGCTTCCCCCGGTCACAGCTCCACCAGAATAGAAGGCATCGACAGCTTCTTTTTGATAAGAGCGCAAGGAGAATACTCGGCCTTTGGATGTCGTTTCCCGCAAGCTGACTGCACAGGATTCGCCTTCTGTATAGCCTGCCAAATCTTGAACAGGAAACCCGAGCTTGATCAGCTCTTGTTTGATCAGACCGCGTGCATAGCTTTTGATGACGAATTCATTCTCAAAAAGAGCAGCGATTGATTTATAACTGGTCACCTCTGCTAAAAGAAGTGGGTCATCACTCATTAATACGAGATGATCGCCAATGCGTTCCAAACGAAATAAGCCATATTTTCGCATCGTATCTTCAATTTCTTTGACGATGGTAGGCGGGACACCGTACTTGCTGTAGCTGCCAAGCACGTCGGTTACCTCTTGTGATGTAAGACCAGATGCAGCCGCATTCCAAAGCGATAAAGGGGTGATCCGATAGGTATGGATGTATTCTGGGTTCTTGATTAGTTCGGTAAAACCACTGATAGCTTGTCTGGCCTCGGGAAATAAAGGATGCTGTGTTTCCAACAATATCGTCCGATCGCTTTGAACGATCAAGGGCAGGTCTGGACGGTACGACAATAGACTCACCTCATTAAAAAAGGCATAGGAATCAGCACTATGGTATCACAATCTCAAAAAGAAAGAAAAACGAACAGGTAACATTTTGGCGAGGATGGGAAACAATATCCCAAAGCATGGACGGAAAGGACGGAGCGGAGCATGGCAATTTGGGGAAGCTTATTTAATTTGATCTTGGTCATGATCCTCGTACTCCTGAACGGGTTCTTTGTTGCGACTGAATTCGCGATAGTAAAAGTAAGGGAATCGCGCATTACACAGCTAGCAGCGGAAGGAAACAAGCGCGCTGTTGACGTCGAGAGGGTCCTGCACAATTTGGATGCCTATCTCTCCGCGTGCCAACTCGGGATTACGCTGGCTTCCTTAGGGCTCGGTTGGCTGGGAGAGCCTGCCATCGCCCATCTCCTGCATCCGGTTTTTCGTTACTTCCATTTAAATGAAACGGTTGTTACCAGTATTTCCTTTATTATCGCTTTTTCGCTGATTACGTTTTTGCATATCGTGCTGGGGGAGCTAGCGCCTAAGACGCTGGCTATTCAATACTCCGAAAAGGTGGTACTTGCGGTAGCCAAACCGATCCAACTCTTCTACAAAACCATGTATCCCTTTATTCAAATGCTGAACTGGGCCGCGGGCCGTTTTCTTGCGCTTTTTCATATATCGTTGGAGCCACATCAGGAAGCACATACAGAAGAAGAGATTCGCATTCTTGTCAATGAAAGTCATAAAAGTGGCTTGATTGATCAAACCGAACTGATGCTGGTCGATAATATTTTTGACTTCTCGGAGACGATGGCAAGAGAAATCATGGTTCCGCGTACGGATATGGTTGTCTTGAACCTGCGCGATCCCTTTGACGAAAACGTCAAGCATGTCCAAAAAGGACGGTTTACCCGCTACCCAGTAGTAGATGGTGATAAGGATCATGTAGTAGGTAGCTTGCATATCAAGGATATGCTGACAGGTCTATTAGAAGGAGAGAGTAATGAGCTTCAGAGCTTCATGCGTCCTATTTTGACTGTACCGGAGACGATCTCGATCAGCCGTTTGCTGACCATGCTGCAAAAACAACGAGGACAAATGGCGATTATTATTGACGAGTATGGGGGTACTGCTGGGCTGGTGACGCTTGAAGATATAATGGAGGAAATTGTCGGAGACATTCAAGACGAGTTCGACGACGAGCGTCCAGAAGTAGAGCGAAGTGACGGGATGCTGTCATTGGACGGCCGTATGCTATTGGAAGAAGTGGGCGATTATCTGGACATCGAGCTAGAGTCAAGCGATGTAGATACGCTAGCAGGCTGGATTTACATGCAAATCGACCATCCGCCGCGTGTGGGGGATCGGGTAAAAGAGGGGAAGTACGAATTTGTCGTGGGAGAAGTCGACCATTACAGAATCACCAGGGTATATGTAAAGAAAAACGGCAAATCAGAGGAAGAAGTCAATTTTACTTAAGTAAGGAAAGGGTCTTCTCAATGCGCAATAATATGCTATAATGGGACACAAGTTGCTTAGATGGCAATGAGCCTAATTGCTTAGGGCAATTAGAGCAGCTGAGAGTAGAGACTAGAGGAGGAAGTACAGATGAGACGAGCAGTCAGTATGGTACTGACCGCATTGCTGGCGTTTTCTTTGGCAGCATGTGGTAACGAAACAGGTGGGAAAACAGAGACAGCAGCAACGACAGGCCAAGGGCAAACAGTGAAGCTGGGGCTTACGCAATTCGTGGAACACCCTGCGCTGGATGCTATTCATAAAGGAATTTTGGATGGACTGAAGGATGCTGGCTACGAAGAGGGCAAGAACTTGGAAGTAGACTCCCAGAATGCCCATGGCGACATGAACAATACGGTCTCGATCGCACAGAAGTATGCCGGAGATAAAAAGGATCTTGTCGTAGCGATTGCGACACCATCCGCTCAGGCTGCAGCCAAGGCGATTGCGGACAAACCTGTTATTTTCAGTTCCGTAACAGACCCGATCTCGGCTCAACTGGTTGGCAGTCTGGAGAAGCCAGACAAAAATGTCACCGGGACGTCCGATAAAGTATCGATGGAACAACAATTGAAGCTGGTGAAAACATTCCTGCCTGAGTTGAAAAAGCTGGGCGTGATCTATACGACCTCCGAAATTAATTCAGAGGTACAGATCAAGGAATTGGAAGACGCAGCGCAAAAAGAAGGCGTAGAAATCATCAAGGCAGGCATTTCGCAGCTATCCGAAGTGCAGCTAGCAGCGCAATCGCTTGCAAGTAAAGCAGATGCCATTATTATCCCAATTGACAACACGGTCGTATCTTCGTTTGAAGCGGTACTCGGAGCAGCAGAGGAAAACAAAATCCCTGTATTTGCTTCTGATACCGATACAGTGAAACGTGGAGCGGTTGCTACGTATGGGATTGATTACTACCAAATCGGTAAACAAACAGGCGATATGGCTGCCCGTATCTTAAAAGGGCAGAGTGTTGCTGATACTCCTGTAGAGATTTCGAAACAAGCTGATTTGTACATTAATGAAACAGCTGCTGCAAAGTTTGGGCTCACTATTTCTGAGGCACTCAAACAACAGGCGAAAGAAATCATCAAGTAAAAAGAGAGCGTCATGCTCTCTTTTTATTCTTTTAAAACGGTTTTATCCATGTTAAACTGTAGAAAAAAATTCACGAGGGGGAATTCACCAAATGTTCAAACAAAAGAAAAGTAGAAGAATTTTTCAGAGTTTTTTATTTCCTTTATTGCTTTTGTCTGTTACCGCTTGTGGACAGCAAAGCGCTACCCCTGCAAACAATTCTACTCCAGCCCCTGCAACCACGACGGCATCTGCCCCGTCTACTGAAACCAAGCAGCTGACGATTGGAATTTCCCAATTCGTGGAACACCCTGCTTTGGATGCAGCAAGAGAGGGCTTTATCAGCCAATTGGCGAAAAACGGCTACGAAAAGGACAAGCAAGTAAAAATCGATGTGCAATCCGCTCAGGCGAGCATGGATACAGCCATTCAGATTGCCCAAAAATTTGAGGCTGACAAAGTAGATTTGGTGTTGGCTATTGCGACTCCAACGGCACAGGCTGCCGCACAAACTAGCAAGACGATTCCGATCCTGTTTACTGCGGTAACCGATCCAGTAGAAGCTGGTCTGGTAGCGGCGATGGACAAGCCAGGAGCGAACGTAACTGGTACATCGGATATGAACCCTGTCGAAGAGCAATTGAAGCTGATCAAAGAAATGAAAGCTGATGCGAAAACTGTTGGAATCATTTATAGTTCTGGTGAAGTCAACTCCAAAGTACAGGTAGATGCGGCAAAAGCTGTAGCAGGCAAGCTTGGTTTAGAAATTAAAGAAGCCGCGATTACGAGCGCAACGGAAGTGAAGCAAGCAGCTGAGTCCATGGTGGGTAAAGTAGATGCTTTCTACGTACCGACTGACAACATGGTCGTATCTTCGATTGCAGCTGTTATCGGTGTAGCGGAAGCACAAAAAATTCCGGTCATCGCTGGTGAAGAAAACTCTGTGAAGAGCGGAGCAATTGCCACTTACGGGATCGACTACACGAAGCTGGGTGAGCAAACAGCTGATATGGCAGCAAAAATCCTGAAGGGTGAAGCGAAGCCAGCTGATATGGCTGTTGAAGTGCAAGCAGACATGAAGCTCGTATTGAATAAGAAAGCAGCGGAAAAAATGGGTGTGACAATCCCGCAAGCCATGCTCGACCGTGCTGGACAAGTGATCGAGTAATAAATGCAGTAATTGGAGGATTTCTTCTATGAATCAACTGGCAGTAATGGGAGCCATTGAGCAAGGTTTACTATTTGGTATCTTGGCTCTCGGTGTATATCTGACCTTCCGAGTCCTAAACGTTCCTGACTTGACCGTAGATGGTAGTTTTGCCTTGGGAGGCGCAATCGCAGCCAAGTTCATTATCGATGGCACCAATCCGTTTTTGGCCACTTTGCTGGCTTTCATCGTAGGTGGTTTGGCAGGGGCTTTTACGGGCGTCTTGCATACCAAAGGAAAGATTAACGCGCTTTTGGCGGGGATCTTGACGATGATCGCCTTGTATTCGATCAATTTGCGTGTCATGGGGAAAGCGAATCTGCCCCTTTTGCGGGAAGATACCCTGTTCACTTATGTGAAGGATATGGGTATTCCGAACCTGTCCGTAGGTGGAGTTACCTTGCTGTCTGGTGTAGCAATCGTCTTTATCGTAGGGGTTATGGTGTTGAAGCTCATCATTGACTGGTTCCTGCATACGGATATGGGGTTGGATTTGCGTGCGACAGGTGACAACTCGAAGATGATCCGCAGCTTTGGGGTAAACACGGATTCGACAACGATCATCGGTTTGGCTCTCTCCAATGGCTTGGTTGCTTTAGCTGGTGCGTGGGTAGCCCAATACCAAGGCTTTGCGGATGTAGGAATGGGGATCGGGATGATCGTCATCGGTCTCGCTTCCGTTATTGTCGGGGAAGTATTGTTTGGAAGCTCTTCGATTTTCCGAGTGACGCTTGCTGTCATTCTTGGCTCGATTGTGTACCGCTTGGTCATTGCACTGGCTCTGGATGCAGGACTCAATCCTTCTGACATGAAGCTGATTACTGCCCTGATCGTTATCTTTGCTCTGACTGTTCCAACTGTAGCAAAAGGCATCTGGAAAAAGCAAGCGGTACGCTCGGCAAGGGGAGGAAGCAGCGATGCTTAAAATTACAAACGTCAACAAAGTATTCAACGCAGGAACTGTGAATGAAAAGATCGCGCTTCGAAACGTTAATCTGGACGTTAAGAAGGGAGAGTTCATCACTGTTATCGGTAGTAATGGTGCTGGTAAATCGACGATGATGAACATGATTTCCGGTGGACTGACGCCAGATGAGGGCAGCATTACGATTGACGGCAAAGATGTAACGCGCTTGGCGGAGCACCAACGTGCAGGTCTGATTGGTCGAGTGTTTCAGGACCCAATGGCAGGTACAGCGCCGAACATGACGATTGAGGAAAATTTGGCAATCGCTTTGGGGCGAGGAAAACGTCGTACACTTGGATTTGGGGTGAATAACCAGAAGCGAGAGCTATTCCGTGAGCAGCTCAAGCAGTTGGATCAAGGGCTAGAGAACCGCTTGAAGACCAAGGTAGGTTTCCTCTCTGGGGGACAGCGTCAAGCGCTTAGCCTGTTGATGGCTACCTTCACAGAACCGAAGATTTTACTCCTCGATGAGCATACAGCAGCGCTTGACCCAAAACGGGCGCAGTTGATAGTAGATTTAACGGAAAAAATCGTGGAGCGCTATAAACTGACGACAATCATGGTCACGCATAATATGGAACAAGCGTTGAACATGGGCAATCGTCTGTTGATGCTCCACGATGGGGGGATCATCCTCGACATTCCGAATGAGAAAAAACGGACGATGAAACCGCAGGATCTGCTTCGAGCATTCGAAACAGCCCGCGGTGGAGAAAGTTTCAGTGAAGATCGCTTCTTGTTAACTTAATCGGATCGAATCAGCCTTCCTGTTCAAGCGGGGAGGCTTTTTCGTTGTTGGAAAGATACACGTACATGAATGCGGCACCGATTAAGAGGATGCCTGCTACGATGGTGAAAAGCACCGTACCGCCATAATGCAGTAAGACAAGGCTGCCTACGTACGGTCCGCACATGCGGGAAATATCCCAATGCGTTCCCGTAATCGCGAAGTACCGCCCGCGCATCGTGACAGGTGATATCCGTGTGACGAAGGCCATCAACTGAGTCAGACCAATACTCTCCCCGATGACGAGTAACACTTGCAAGGCGAGAAGGACTGGTACATTGTCGATGAACGCGTAGCCCAAGGATACGATGAGAAAACAAATGTACGAGCCACTGATTAACAAGCGAGCGGGCAAGTGTTGGGTCCATTTGACGAGCAAATACTCGAACAGGAGCAATAGGCCCCCTTTTACCGCAATGAGCAAGGCAAGTGTTTGCAAATAGTCTGGCAGCGTGTATTTCAGATGAAGCTGGAGATTCGTCTCGGTTTGCGCGTAAAACAGACTGATCGGCAAAGACAGCATCATAATGGCAAGGGCTGGTCGATAAATCTGCCAGGAGCCGCGTGAACGTACGTCTGCTGCTTCTTCGACGGGAACTTCTGGCAGCGGAGTTTGCGGGATTTTCCACCAGACGGCAAGGGCATAGATCAATAGCGAGATCGCAGTAAATAAAAATGCCATAGCAGGATTGTACTTGTAAATGATGACTCCGACCAAAGGTCCCAATGCGGCCCCGATACTGCTAGAAGTATTGAGAAGGGCAAAGGCACCAGCCATTTGTGCGGAGGAAATCGTATCAGCGAGATGCGCGCGGCTGGCAGGGATAAACAGAGAGCGGCCAGCACCGTTGATGATGTACAGGATCGCAAAGCCCACCATAGAATCAGCCCAAGCCATTCCCAACATGGCGAAGCCTTGCAGGAACAGGGCGAGTAGCATGATCGTTTTTCGGCGATAGCGATCCGTGATGCCACCAGCAAATAGCGTCAGCAAAATCTCGGAGAAGGGCTGCAAGCCAATGACGAGCATGGTCATAGTGACAGAGCCGCCGATGTTCTCGCTCAAGTACAATACGAGAAATGGGGCGATCATAGCGCTGGATAAAGAGGTAAGCGTTTCGCCGAACAGACGGACCCAGAGGAGTGTCGGATACGCAGCAAAGAATCGACGGAGTGCATGAGGGATGTGTGACATTAGAAAGTCCTTTCTCCGGCTTTTCCGGTTAGTTGGTGTTTTTAGAATTGTAAGGTGGCAAAGACCGGAGAAAAAGCGTACGATTAGGCGAATAGCTTTTTCATGTTTTCTGAGGGAACTGGTGGTGGCAAGATGCAACTTGTTGAACAATACATGCGTTTATGTGCGGGGCGGCCTAATGAAGCGATAGGGCATCCGCTTGACATATCGTTAGCTGAAGTTGCTTCACTTTTATTTTGTACATTGCGGAATGCGACCTTGACCTTGAAAAAAATGCAAAGCCAAGGATGGATAGTCTGGCAGCCGGGGAGAGGGCGAGGAAATCGATCTGTATTGACATACTTGCTTACGCCAGAAGACCTGATCCTGAGCGTAGCCAAGGAACTCGTGCAAAAAGGGGAGATTCGTGCTGCACGGGATATGATCGACGAATATGGGGTAAATTTGCCTGTTTTGGGTGAAAAATTTTCACGATGGATGAATAGTCAGTTTGGACATCGTGTGAAGCGGGAAAAGGGGAGTAAGGGCAGAGTTGATACCTTGCGTTTGTTTTACAATCGGCCATTCGCAGGGCTTGATCCGATTCATATTCTCCTGCGCTCCGAGTCACATATGGTCAAGCAGCTATTTGATTCTCTGGTCCAGTTTGATCCAGTCACGAAACGGATTGAACCCGCTATCGCATTTTATTGGGAGGCTAGTGAAGAAGGGAAGCAGTGGACTTTTTACTTGCGGAAAGGTGTCTTATTCCATCATGGTCGTCCACTTGTTGCGGATGATGTGCGCTTTTCCTTGCTTCGTTTGATGGAGCATTCCTATAAACATCGCTGGCTAGCCGCTTCAATCGAATCGATTACCGTCAAAGATGACTCCGTATTGACGATCTCTTTGCATATGCCTGATGAATTGTTTTTACAGGCACTGAGCAAGGAATACATGGCGATTGTCCCCTGTGATTACGTTATGGAGATGGGGGAGCAATTTGCGCAAATGCCAGTAGGAACGGGGCCGTTTCGAATAGTCCGCAACGACGATTCCATGCTCGTGTTAGAAGCGTTCACGCCTTATTTTGGGGGAAGGCCGTTCTTGGACCGAATCGAAATCTGGTGCGTACCTGGAATGGCAGCAGAAGCACAGGCAGATGAGAGCTTGTTATCCGTAATGGCTATGGATGATCATCGGGATACGAGCGTTCTGGCATGGAGTGACGTTGGCAGATTGGAAGAGTGTTTTCAATACGTCAGTTTGAATGGAGCCAAAAATGGCCCGCTGTCACATAGCGAATTTCGGAGTCTGATGGTGGCTATCATTTGTGGACAAGCCTTGAGACAAGAGCTACAGGGAGCGAGGGAGCATGCAGTCATCTGGGGTGGAAGTGATTCGTTCCAAGAAAAAAGAGAGGTGCCGGAATCACAGGAGTTGGTTCGTATTTTCAAAGAGAGCGGGTATCAGGGAGAGGCACTGTCGCTCTATACGTATCCAGATTCCGATCATATAGAAGATGCCCAGTGGATTCAGAAAACGTGCAAGGAATACGGAATTGCTATTGAGATCAGGTATGCTTCTCCGGAGGAGCTTGCCTTACCTTCGTTATTACAAGAGGCAGATTTGGTTGTGGATAGTGCGAATGTAGATGAAAGGGCAGAGCTGTCTTTACGAGAATTTCTATACGCTGGTGCGTTGAGTATTTCTCATCATTTAGATCCGCATGGAAAGGAAGAGATCGTGTATTGGATGAACCGCATGTCGTGCGTCCAAACAGCACAAGACCGACAAGCTTGCGTGGACAGCATCATGCATACGCTTGCGGCTTGCAGTACGTTTGTCCCGCTGTATTCGAATCGGGTAGGGATACTTGCACATCCGCGGTTATCTGGCGTAAGTCTGGATGCGCATGGCTGGATGGATTTCAGACGCATTTTTGTTAGGGAATAGCATAAATTTGTCACATAATTATGTGAAACCGCTTTCGTTTTACATCGTATTATCATATGTAGTTATATATTAGGGTCATAAAGTTTTTTGAGGAGGAACTATGCCGGTGTATACCAAAATCGAAAAGGACAAACACATTTTGTTTGCGTCTATTCGCTTGATGATCTGCGTCGGACACGCCGACGGTTATATAGGAAATAAAGAAATGGATCGTATTCATGAAATCGTGAATTCGGAGCATTTTACATTGAAAGAACGACAAATATTAATGGATGACATGGATTATCCGAAGCGTCCGGAGGTCATCGTGGAAGACTTGGTAGCCATGACGCAGTCTGAAAAGCTGGTTATGATGCGCAAGCTCTACCACATGGCATTGATCGATAGGAAGCTATCACCGTCGGAGACAAAAGAGATTGCACGTATCGCATGCCTGATCGGTATCTCGGAGGAAAAGCAGCGTCAAGTAGAAGAGTGGATTCGCGAAGGGATTGTCTGGCGCGAACGCTGGAAAGATATTGTAGGCGAATAGTCGGGGGCCCCAATATAATTGGGGTCCTTTCGTTTAGGTGGAAGCGTGGCGCAGCCTCGTTTTCTACAGTACAATAAGAAAAATAACGTGTCTCAGCGAGTGGCAACGCTATAGATGAAGGAGGAGACCCTATTTTGCGGATCTTGGTTACGAATGATGATGGCATCGATGCTCTTGGTATCAAGCGATTGGTAGAAGCTTTGCTCACTTTGGAGGGAGCGGAAGTCTGTATAGTGGCGCCGGTTGAAGAGAAAAGCGGGGTCGGACACGGAATCACTTATCGCAGTGCACTCGCGCCTGAACAGCGTGATTTTTACGGAATGCCGGTGAAAGCGTGGGCGGTCAATGGCAACCCTGCAGACTGTGTAAAAGCTGCGTACCATCTCCTGTTTGAACATGGGAAAAAGCCGGATATCGTATTCTCGGGGATTAACGTAGGGACGAATCTCGGACGTGATATTTATTACTCCGGCACGTGCAGCGGTGCTAGGGAGGCGGTAATCTTGGGGGTTCCTGGTATTGCCCTTTCCTATGATAACTGGTTCGATCAAGACAACTACGGCGATGTAGTGGAGATGATTCGTCCGCTTGTAAAAGAATTCAGCGATCGTGCGGTCAAAGGAGAACTAGCGTCAGAGGTATTCTGGAATATTAATATCCCGCATGTACCGCTGGCTGAGGTGAAAGGAATGGTTCCGGCCACTTTGTCCATGAATCACTATGAAGACAAATATAGCGAAGAAGCAGAAGGCTACTATTTGGCACGCGAGTACCCTCAAGTCATGCCACTGGCGGAGCCGCTGGACTATGATTTGCTCAAGCATGGCTATATTGCAATTACTCCTGTCCACATTGACGCGACAGATCGGACTCTCTTAAAACAAATGGACAATTGGACATTGCTAAAAGCTTGGGGAAAACAGGAGGAATAACGTATGAATGAGGAATTTTTCCCTTCACTAATCCCCGATGACACCCTGTGTTCTCCAAACGAGTCAACACAGGGAGAGGTTCTCGATCCCGTGGTTTATCACGATTTGTACAAGCTGGCAGAAGAAGAGGGGCTTCCTTACTTTGTCCGACTAAGTGGAACGGGAGAGGTGGAACTGTATTTGGTGTTTGAATCGGTGGATGCTTTCAGCGAGCAGACGAGAGATGCTGTTTCGCTCGAATTCAAGACGTATCAAAATAAACTGCTCGCTGTCATTTGGACACTGTCGGACCCGCTGAATCCACTTGGTTTTCCCCTGACGTTCGACATAGCGAATGCTGATGAGCGAAGCATGGCCTTGAAAATGATCGAGCAGCCGTATATTTCATTGCACTACTTGGCTTACGCGGATCGTGAGCTTACCCACATCTATTCCGAGTCGATTTCTTTTTCCCCAGGGGAAGTGGCCCGTACACGTGAGATGATTCAGGCTCTCTATGAGGGAACACCCGATACACTTCCAGAAGAGGTGCAGGTGCGTGAGGAAGAGACTGAAAGCATCTCAGCGATGAGCTTGCCTGCATCTGTTTTTACAGAATCGGGGATGGCCTTCGTATTGCGTTACAAGCACATGAGAGATGTCCATGGTGAAGAAGGAGCGCAGCATTTATTGATGAGTACTGTGCAGCAAGCAGTATGGGTCATGCGCAGGCACGCCCGCAGCGAGGTCCGGGATACGTCCTTTACCGTATGGGCTGCGGAAGAGGGAGAATACGCGATGATCGTGCTGACGCCAAATCTCTCGCATTTGTTCGAGGTCGTCCATATGTCAGAAGATGAAGCGAATCCGTTCTCGCGCTTTTTGATGACCTTACCGGAGTATGTGCAAACGCAGGACGCATCTCCCTTGCAGGTAGGCGCCTATCCACTATTGCGTTATGAGAGCGGTCGCCTCTATCATTTGGAGCTGGATGAAGAGGTACAGAAGCATCTCGCGCAGGTGTTTGCGAAAGCGTTTCCAGGAATGCCTGTCCCTTACCTGTAATTGTTGAGAGATTGTGAAAAAAGACTCTCCCTGGAATCTTTAGGTCTTCGATGAAATATGGGTAAATAAGTCATTTTTCAACAAAGGATATGACAAGCGGGAATTCGAATTAAGTAAGACAGACAATCCATTGGGGAGAGGTGACGACGATGTACGCTGTTGAACCCAATTTGTTCCAGGCTGTTTCTGAATGCGCCCACCGTTTTCAAGGGGAGATTGAGCAACTGGCACAACGTCATGCACTTACAATCGAAGGAGGGCTTCCTGCCTTGGAGCTGCAGGTACATCCGCAGTTTCAGGCTTTGCTCGAGTACAATCTGTGGGGAGAAGCCGGTTTAGTCGTTATCCATGGGAAATTACATAAGCGCGATCAAGTTTGGACAGATTCGTTTTCTGTCATGATGAAGTTTTCCTTGACGCATGATCCGAGTATCGATATCGAAGGCAAGAAGCAGCGCATTGAAGAGTTTTTATACGGGGAAGCAGAGTACTTCTGGAATATCCCTCCCGCTGGTCATGTCGGTCATAGTGAACTGACCTTGCGTTTTACCTACCAGCCTGGCTCGAACCGTCTTGCGGAATATGTCAGGAGTGTTTTGGGAATCGTAACCGGAAAGATGATGGCTGCCTAACGCGGCAGGCAAGATAAATGGCTCTCCGTCACAGGAGGGCTATTTTTTTCGAAGGAGGACAGAAATGCGCTTATTCATAGCATTGGATATTCCAGCTGAGGCTGCCGCTTATATTGCCGATGTTCAAAAACGGTTGAAGCAAGATGTTACTACGGATAGGTGGCAGTCTCTCGCTAATTTGCATTTGACTCTGCATTTTCTTGGGGAGGTGGATGAGTCACTCGTACCCGCTATCTGTGAGGATATGGATATCGTCAGCGCGATCATCCAGCCATTTACCCTGCGTGTTGGTAGCTTCGGGGTTTTTCCGAATGCCTTGCATCCACGTGTCCTCTGGCTGGGACTGCGAGGCCAACTTTCTCCTCTCGCGCAGCTGCATTTATTGCTGGGTAGAAGGTTTGAATTGCACGAAGGCTTGTCCTACGATCGGAAGCGGTATCGGCCGCATATTACACTAGCGCGCGGTCCACATCGCAGTGGGGATGAGCTTGCCCTCTTGGATTGGAATGAACGCTATTTAGCGCAGGAGCCGCCACAATGGAAGGCACGGCATTTCCATTTATATCGTTCCGAGCTGTTGCCGGAGGGCGCGGTACATACGATGATCCACACGAGCACGTTTGATAAAGATCACAGCAAAAAACAAGCGTTGCCTGAATAGACTAAGAAGAAAGGATCAGGAAGCCTTCCAGAAAGCGGTGGAAAACGGATGGGTGAGTTCACGACCGGCATTCTTTATCCACGCAAATACGAACCGAAAGTACTGATTGCCTTATCCAAGACAGAGCAGCCATACTTCCACAGAAACGTCAACATCGACTGGAATGCATTTTTCCTGCAGGATGAGTGGCTGGAAACCTCCACGACGCTTGATTTTTTGCTGAGACTGTCCAAGCAATTCGTACCCCTCCTCTGGTTTCATGACGCTGAGGACAACGGCTGGGGCTTTCGCTTGTTCGATGCAGGCTTCGAAGTTGCGTCAGCGACAATCAGCTACTCGCTCGATGTAGAAATGGCGGAAGCCGAGTTTGGTAGGCTTTATCCAGAGATTGACCTGCAGGAAGGAATCGTAGAAAGCGAGGACGTTCGGCAAAAGTATGAAGACATACTGGAGAGGGTAGTGCGTTCGGAGTTGTATCGGCGCGAGGTAGGTAAAGGGATCACACGTATCAAGCCGCAGTCATTTGGTCGGATCGTGGGTCCGAAGCAGATTCAGCAGTTACGTTCCCTTTTTGATTTGCAGTTGTTGACGAACGTCGATGACGACACAGGTGCTTCACTGTTGTACGACTCGGTTGACCTGTTCAAAGAAATTTTGGGAATCGAAGAGATGGTATGGGTGAACTATGCGTATTTAGCAAGCGGAGGCAGAGAGTAGGGAGTAACGAATAACGAATAAAGAGAACAAAAGCCCAGTGCATCATCGCACTGGGCTTTACACTGCCACTTACTTCTTTTTCCACTGCCCAAAAATTTCATCCACATCGAGCAGCATGATCAGCTTGTCGTTCAAACGGGCAATGCCTTGCAAATACTTGCCCTCTACACCAGCGATAATCGGTGGTGCAGGCTCGATCAAGTTTTGCGGAATATTCATGACCTCCGAGACCGCATCTACGATAATCCCGATGTTCAGCCCATCCATCTGCAAATCGACAAAGCGAGTATCATCCGTTTGTTCCAAAGGTTCCAAATCAAACATTTTCCGCACGTTGATTATCGGTAAGATCCGCCCTCGCAGATCAATGACTCCTTCGACATAGGGTGGAGATTTTGGAAAACGTGTAATGGGCAGTGGCTTGATAATCTCACGTACGAGTGAAATCGACAGTCCGTAATATTCATTCCCCATTTTAAACAAAATCTGTTGGTCAACAGCTACTTCTGCCTCCGAATCATTGCCTCTTTTCGTCAATTCCATGTGTACTAGTCCTCCCCGAACCGCTTTCCATTTCTTTACCCATATTGTACCATGGACAAACCTACTCAGTACGTTTTTTTATGACAGGCAAAGACTTATGAACTAGTTTCAGGGGATGATTTGTAAGGAAGCGATAACAACAATGGCCATGCTGACTCCAAAGCTGAGAAAGGCATTTTTGCTCAATGCCATTACGATGAGGCAGGCAATGCCAGCGATCAAGAGGATCGGTTGAAAGACAAGTTCTTGATGTTGGACGAACAGGGCAGGGAAAATCAATGCGGCGAAAATGCCAACAGGAATAAAGGTCAGCCCATTTTTTAATCGGGGCGACATCCAGTGACCGGGCAAGCGCAAAAAGGCACGACGCGAAATATACGTAGCGATGGCCATTATGACAAATAGCCAGAATAAGTTCATGCTGTTTCAGCTCCCTGCGTAGATTTTGGTTCGACACTCGCTTCTTCCACTTGGTCGCTTGGCAGTGCATAGCCGATTGCAAATGCAACGAGACCTGCTACTAGTAAATGAACACCATTCGGCAAGATCATGGCTACCCCGATAGCTAGTCCGCCACACAAGACAAACGTGAGGATGCGGGGAAGGGAAGTGAGCTGAAAATAAGACAGAGCGATAAACATGGCAATATAGCTAAAGCCCAGCCCTAATGCTTCTGGATCGGGAATCCACTGACCCGCTACTGCTCCCAGCCACGTGCCCATTACCCAGCAGAAATGCAAGGCAAGGCTTACACCTACGATGTACGAAACGTCAGGGGGATGATGGCGAAAACGATTGAGTGTGAGAGCGTACTGCTCATCGGTCATATAAAAGGCCAGTGCATTTACTTGCCCAGAAGAAAAACGTTGATAGTACGGTGAAACGGAAAGCGCCATCAAGAAATGGCGTGTATTTAAGAGACAGGTAGTGATGATAATCGCCCACATGCCCGTATTTTCCGTGATCATCGCAATCGCGCTGTACTGAGCAGCTCCAGTGTACACAAAAAACGACATGGCGACGCTATCCCATGTAGTAAGTCCTGCCGCCAAGGCCATCATGCCGAAAATAACCCCAGATAAAATGTAGCTAGCCATGAGGGGCAGGGCATCCCAGACGCCCTGCTTCAGTGATTGTACGGAATGTTGGGACACTTTCATGGTGAATCCTCCTTTTGACTCAGCAGAACCTGACTGATGACGGCTCCCTTCTTCCTTTTTCATTTTGTCTCACTATACGCATAATGAACGAAAAATAAAAGAGCCAAGTTCCTTCTGATAATAAGCCAGCCTCAAAAAGAACAGACCGACAAGCGTCAGGCTCGTCGGTCTGTTCTCTTGATTATGGATCACGAAGGTCGTTCAACGAGATTCCTTGCTCAAGCGCGAAATCAAAATCATCCACATCGTAAAATTGAACAGGCACGATATATTCCAATATCCGATCCTGATAATCAGGCTGGTCTGTGAGAAGTGGGGCCTCAAATTTCATGGCCGTCAACAATAGCTGTGTCTCTACGGGATCAAATATCTCCCCCCACATGGCGTTGTCCTCCACTTTTACGACTGTCAGAGTCACACCGTTCGGAAAAGAAAAGGGAACCTTGGACCATGGGGCTATCAGTCCTTTTTCCATTCGCTTGCGATTGAATGGATCGGCAAAAAATTGGCTCATTTCTTTCATAATCCGCCGGACATACTGATCATCAGCAGAGTAGGGCATGATAGGTTCAGGACTCTGGATAAATTCGTCCAATTCATAGATTGTCGACGCGGGTATCAGATATTCTACTGGTTGCGATGGGACCATCAACTCCCCGTAGATAGCCAACATGATCGCTTCTATAACGAATTGTTTCGACATTTCGACAACCCTCCTCGTTACCATCATACAAAAAATTAGGGGCACCGTACAAGGGTGGCGAGTAGGGCTCAAAAAGTTCTGGGAGGGTGCATCCTTGTTTGAATCAGCCTTTTTTTCGTCGCTGCTACTCATCATTACCATCAACCTCGTATTAAGTGGAGATAATGCCGTGGTCATTGCCATCGCTTGTCGGAAGCTTCCTATCGAACAACGAAAACGAGCGATATTGTGGGGGACGTTTCTTGCTATCATCGTACGCGTGATCGCTACGATTCTTGCTGTTTATTTGCTAAAAATCCCGTATCTGTACATGATCGGCGGAATTATCCTGCTATGGATCAGCTACAATCTATTACGCGAGGACGAGCGAGAGGAAGCAATCAGCTCGAGTGAAGACTTGGTTCAAGCGGTCAAGACGATTGTCGTGGCAGATGTGATGATGGGACTGGATAATGTACTCGCCATTGCAGGGGCAGCGAAAGGAGATATCGTCCTTATCGTGTTGGGCCTTTTGATCAGTGTGCCTCTCATGATTTTTGGCAGCCAGCTCATTCTAAAAGCAATGGAGCGCTTTGTATGGCTTGTTTATATTGGTTCAGGTGTCCTGGCTGTGACAGCGGTGAATATGATTCTAATGGATGATACGATGCATGAGTGGCTCGCCGGACGGATTTGGCTCGAATATGTGATCAAAATTGGGTTGGTCGCTCTCGTGTTAGTTGCTGGATATTTGCAACGTACGAAAACAACACGTACCCACGCATGAAAAAACTGAGATGAATAATGAATCTCAGCTTTGTCACGGGTCTATAAGGTTTTGACGATCGTCACGCTCATCCATTCTTTATCGTAGAGATCGACTTCATAGGTGGAGGCTACTTCAGAGCCATCTTCATTGGTAAGAATACGGATCGTCGGTCGATTCACTGCCAATGGATTCACTTTGGAAACGACCCCGGTATGCCCTGTACTCAGCAATACAGTAGAAGCAATTGGATAGATGGCGACGTGTTGCAGGAATAGTTTGAGCAGGTCGAGGTCGAAATAGGTGTTTCCTGTAGCGAACAAATACTCGGTAGCATCACTTGGCGAGTAGCTTTTCCGAAATGGGCGCGGGGAAACTAAGGCATCGTAAACATCAGCGATTGCCACGATTCGTGCATACTCGTGAATGTTTTTCTCGCTGAGTTGACGGGGATATCCTGTTCCGTTGTATCTCTCATGGTGCTGCAGCGCACAGTGTGCGGAGACGACCGAGATATTATGTTGATTCCGCAGAATATTGAAGCCTTCTTCGGTATGGTATTGGACACGTTGTCGTTCTTCTGCGCTTAACTCGGTACGCATGGTCCAGAGCTCCTTAGGAACCTGTGTCATGCCGATGTCGAACAAAAGCGCACCAATGCCCAACTCCATCATTTGTTGCTGGTTGTAACCTTTGGCCATCCCTACCACACCAGACAGAACGGCGACATTGACTGCGTGGTGAAAAAGATAACCATCCAATACATGAAGACTGGACAGGTTGACCAAGATATCTTTGCGACTGCTTAAATCTTGAAAGATTTCCCGAAAAACCTTTTGAAAACTGCTCCCGAAATCAGGTACGGACGTACGGCGCTTGATATGCGGCTGATCCATGAGGGTGGTCATCGTTTTGTACACGGCATCCACGGCTTCTTTACGCGTCTCATCGCGGATTACATCTTCCGGCATGATATCTTCTGTGTGCTTATCTTGAATGTATAGGGTATCAATTCCCAATTGAACAAGCCGTTCGATGTAACGAGGGGTTAGTTGTACCCCGATCCCCAACAGAACGTTCCCATTTTCCTGGAACACGCTCTTGGCGATGACATCGCCCGGCTTTACCGAAGTAATATGCAATTTTCTCACAACGAAAGCCCCAGTCCTTTTTTGGTGGAATGTAAATAGTCCTGATTTTCAGTCAGTTCATGTAGTGCCATTTTATCACAGTTGAACATGGGGAGACTACCGCTGTTGAGGTTCTTCTCTTAATTGTCATTTTTTTCCGTATCAAAAAACACGATTATTGCTCGGCTGCGCGATCTGAACGTGTAAACCAGCGGAAAGGGTTGAGTGACCAGCGAGGTTCGTAGCGGGCATAGCGCTCCTTGCGACGAGTCAAGCGTTGCTGCATTAGATCTAGTTCAAAAGTAACGCGACGCATTTCCAAGCGAAGGGACTCTTGCATTTCTTCAATATCCGCAATCTTTTGCAGAATAGTTGATTGCATATGATTCATAGAGGAGAGCTGTGTGAGTTCCTGCTGAAATTGGACGAGTGTTTCGTGGACAGTCACTTCCACTTCTCGCATGCCCATTCCCAGCTTGTTTGTGGCGCTGATCGTAACGGCGGTTTCTTCTGCACCTGCGAGTTCTTCTTCTAGTAGCATTTCTTCGGATAGGCGTCCTTCATCTATCAGTTGACGCTGAATATCTTTTAACGAGCTGTTGCCGTTGTCTTTTCTTTCCTTTACTTCCTTGAGCAGTTCAAAGCCTGCTTCGCTGATCAAATAGTGACCCTGCGGATTTTTCAGACGTTCCTGTGCAGGTACGAACAAGTCCAGCCAGTTACGCAGTGTACGAACATGCACATCAAGGCGATCAGCTACCTCTTTTGAAGCCATCCAAACTTGTACATCCATCCAGAATCACTCCTTTTTTTCCTCTCGGTATTCCCGGTGGACTCATTATAGCACCAAAATTTTCCGGGTAAGAGAGAATCGACAAAGGTTCTAAAAACTAGTGATCTTTCGTCCGATTCGGACAGGTCGTCGTATTTTGTCAAATTTGGTTGTCTGCTCATAATGACCGGGACAGGCGCGTACATATGGAGGGAGAAACCATGTTTTTGCTCGTTGGGTGAGGAGAGGACCGGATGATGCAATCTGTTTTCTGGATTGTCCTTTTGACTGCTGCCTTGGCGAGCAGTATCGGGGGATTGCTGTTGTGTTTGCGTGCCTGGTCATCCGATGCATTGTTTGCGATGATCAGTGCAGGGGCTGGGCTACTGCTGGCGATTACGCTGCTAGATTTGATGCCACATGTCTTTTCTGACAAGAGCTTGTGGTTGATGCCATTTGTGCTCGTTGGCTTTGTGACGCTGTTTGCTCTGGAACTAATCAGCAAGTCTAGCGGAGAGTTTGGCTCCACGGGAATCATTGGGGTCATGACAGGTTTTTTATTGCATGCATTTGTCGAAGGGGTCTCATTAGTCGCTAGCTTGCGGATGGATTCAGAAGTAGGGGTATCGGTGTTGGTGGCGATGCTGCTGCACAAAATTCCGGATGGGGTGACCATTGCCTCTCTTTTGCTGGCAGCGACCAATTCGAGAAAGAAAGCATTTTGGGGGGCGACATCGCTTGGAATCGCGACGATTGCAGGAGCTCTCAGCTTTGGTTTTGCCGAGCAAATGTTTCCACCGAATTGGTCTGGCATTATGTTGGCCATGACGACCGGTATCTTTTTGTATGTATCGGCCAGCCATCTCGTTCCTTATATCGGACAAACCAAAAAGGCACAGTACGGCGTTTATTTTGTTGGTGCCATGGCCGTGTATCTGATTTTGTCTGCCTTTTTACACGCGAACCACTTGCATGCATAAAAGGTCCCATCCTTAGCCAGTCTAGTCTGGAGGAAGGGAGTGTGGACTGACAGTATGAACCATCAAGAGCAATTGCAAACAGACGATCTCTTGCAGTCACTGACTGAATTCCCGGTCATGGGGACATCGTTGAATCCATTGCAGGAATCGTGGGCTTCCTCTGAAGCTCTATCTGGGCTAACCGATCAGGCCGGAAGTACCGATTAAATGTTTTTGTACTGCCCCTCTCGTTTATCCCCTCGTATCCGTGGACAAGATCGGTTATAATGCAGGGGAATAAGTTGGGAAAGGGGCAGATACATAATGAATACATTGTTGCAAGGAAAGAACATCGTCATCATGGGCGTAGCAAACCACCGCAGCATTGCCTGGGGAATTGCGCAATCCTTACATAATGCTGGAGCGAATCTGATTTTTACCTACCAGGGGGAGCGTCTGCGTGAAAACGTGGCGGCACTCACGGAAAAAATGGGAGTAGAGTCGCTGTTGGTAAATTGCGATGTCACGAAGGATGAGGATGTCGAAGCGGCTTTTGCAGTGATCAAAGAAAAAGTGGGCGTTATTCACGGTCTAGCGCACTGCATCGCGTTTGCGAAAACCGAAGAGCTCGAAGGCGAGTATGTCAACACATCCCGTGAAGGATACGCACTGGCACAAGACATTAGTGCATTCTCCCTGGTAGCAGTTGCTCGTGCTGCTCGTCCTTTGATGACAGAGGGCGGAAGCATCGTGACTTTGACTTACCTTGGCGGTGAGCGCGTGATTCAAAACTACAACGTAATGGGTGTAGCCAAAGCTGCGCTTGATGCATCTGTTCGTTACTTGGCAAACGACTTGGGCAAAGAGAATATTCGTATCAATGCGATTTCCGCTGGTCCAATCCGTACGCTTGCTGCAAAAGGAATCCGCAATTTCAACACCGTGCTGAAGGAAATTGAGGAAAAAGCGCCATTGCGCCGCACGATTGACCAATCGGAAGTAGGCGACACCGCTCTCTTCTTGTTCAGCAATCTCTCCCGAGGAATCACGGGTGAAATTCTGCACGTCGATGCTGGCTACAGCATTATGGGCGGCTAACCAGCAGTAAATTTCCCGAAAAAGAATAACAGGCCCCTGTTTCTCGCATACTATACCCAAAATGCGTGAAAGGGGGCCTGTTTTTTTATGTTTCCATTGATTACGAACATGGAAGAATTCTTGATTTATATGGGCGGCGGCTTTCAGTACTTACCTGCCCATCTCGGCGATGAAGCGGGAGGTGCGGGTTTTTCGTCCGAATCGCTCCCGGGGGATACCGATACACAAGCTGTGACGGGCCCGGGTAATCGCGACGTATAAGAGACGACGTTCTTCTTCAAGCGCACCGGAGCCGCCTTTTCGCAGCTCATCCAATGTGTACTCATGAGGAAGGGCACCTTCTACCAGATCGGGCAAGAAGACGTGGTCGTATTCGAGACCTTTTGCACGATGAATACTTAACACATGAACAGCTTCGTCCGGGAGTGGTCGCATCGTGCGCCACTCTTTTTCTTGTCGCGCCATTTGATCGATATAAGCCAAGAAATCGCTGATTGTCGCATGACGCTTGGAAGCTGCCAGTATTTGCTGCAGCTCATCGCTCCAACGTTCCCGGCCATCTTCCCGGTCTTTCGCGCGTTTTTTTAGATAGTCGCGCAGTTTGCCATCCTCAAAGATGAGCTCTAACGCCTGAGCAGGTGGAATGTCCTTGCACGCGGTGAGAATCTCATTGATTTGCTGCATGTGTTTGCGTTGATACGGTTTGAGCTGTGTCAAATGCGGAAGAACGTGCAGAATCGGCTTGTCCTCGATGATTGCTTGGCTGCGCAAAGCATTCCACATTTCAGCTGAGATGTAGAGGGTCGACAATATTTCTTTTAGCGCATCGGTGTCATCCGGGTTTAACGCGAGCCGTAAGTAATTCAGCGCCCAGCGAACCGTCTGGCGCTGGTAAAAGGAATCTTCTTCTTGTGTGTAATGAAAAGGAATCCCTGCCTCGCTCAAGCGCTCCAAAATGGGGCGTGCAGATTCATTGGTGCGATACAAGATCGCGCATTCACCTAAAATGGCCCCTTGCTCACGACGATGGATAATTTCATCGACGATCCGGGAAGCTTGTTCTTCTTCGTCTTCTGGCTCGAATAAATACGTGTCGCCTTCCTCGCGATGGAAGGACTGACATTCCTTTGCCCAACGCTCCCGGTTGTGACCAATCAGCGAATAGCCAAGACTGACAATCGAGGAATGGGAACGATAGTTGACCTCGAGTGTAAATGTAGACGCCTGCGGAAAGTCTTTGGTGAAGCCCAAGATGTACTGGGGATCACTGCCGCGAAAGCCGTAAATGGACTGGTCGTCATCCCCGATGACACACAAATTGTTTTGTGGAGCGGCTAGTAGCTTGACTGTCTCATATTGAATGCGATTGATATCCTGAAACTCATCGACCATCACATAGGTGATACGTTCCTGATAACGGCGCAGGAGTCCTGGATCATCGCGCAGCATCTCGTAGCAACCGATGAGCATGTCGTCAAAGTCAAACCAATGATGCTTTTTCTTCGTAGCCTCGTACAAAGGATAAAGCTGGATCGCCCGTTTTTCTGCATCGTTCGTTGCTTCCCGATACGCGACCTCCTGGGGGAGGATGTATTCGTTTTTCCAACGGCTGATAATGCCGAGTGCTTCGGTGATCTCTGTTTCTTTTAACGTGGCAAGGTCGTCATGACCGAGCAGTGCGCCAGTCTCGCGCATCAACCGCCATTTTTGCCAATCCTTTTTCAAGAGGCGCTGCTGATCCCAGCGTTCTGGCTGGTGATGCAGGAGCATTCGGTAAAAGATACTGTGGAACGTACCTGCAATCAGCTCACGTGCTTGTCCAGCGGGTAGCTGCCGGGCAATGCGCTGACGGATTTCATCGGCGGCTTTGGTCGTAAAGGTCACGACCATGATTTGATTCGGCTTTACGCCCAACTCACAGATCAAGTGAGTCGTGCGTGCAGTCATGACGCGCGTCTTGCCACTGCCGGCTCCGGCGAGGATGAGAAAAGGTCCCTCGGTAGCGTGCACCGCTTGCTGTTGTCCCGGATGCAGCAGTTGATCACGCATTTGCTCGGCCATGTGAGAGATGGTCTTCTTCGGCATCAAGCGTTTGCGGAAAACTGGTGGCTTCGGAGCTGGCGGGGGAGGCGTCGTGCTCGTGCCAATCGTTCTCTTTTTCGGAAGGCGAAAAGAGCCGATGGACGTTGTGTTTTCTTCGTCTATGGATGCCTCGCTGTGCTCTTTGGTTGAGAAAGCGAGTGGTTCTTTTGCGTTATCGTCGCTGTCGCTATCCTTTTCGATGGTAGCAGCCAAGACAGCCTGAAAGGCAGTGGCAGCCGTCTCATTAATCGCATGTAGCGAATCGAGAGGAGCAGGACCATTTTCCGTCAGAAGCGGGCACTCTGCTCCTTCAGGATGGAAGAAATACGGCTCAAAGCTGATGCCAGCATGAAGACGAAGCGCCGATGCACAGGCTGGACAGCGTACCTTGTCCTGCCGGGCAGCCATGCGCCAAAACGGTATGCGGTTGTAGTTCTCAGGTAGCAACAGGATGGGTTTGTTGTCTAGTAAAGCGTAGTTCATCATGACACCTCGGAAACAAGAAGTGCCCCCTGTCGGCAGGGGACACTTGCCATTATGGTTGTTCTTTTCGATTAAGAGTGTAGCGACACGATATCCTCAGGAAGAGCGGACGAATCTTCTGCTCCCAAATACGTGATGCTCACCCGTGTAATGCGATGGTTTTCCAGTTCACTAATCGCAAAAAGATAGCCTTGGAATGTGACGGTTTTGCCTTTTGCGACCTCTTCATTTAACTGGCTGTAGAGCCATCCGGCAATGGTATCGACCTCATCGGAAACGACTTCAATCGATATGTAATCATTCAGTTCTGTCAAGAGAGTTTTGCCGGAAACCGAGAGCGTATTGCTGGAGCTTTCTTCAATTTCAGGGCGCTCATTTTCATCGAACTCATCCTGAATATCACCGACGATTTCCTCCAAGATGTCCTCCATCGTTAACAACCCTGCTGTACCACCATATTCGTCAATCACGATGGCGAGCTGAGATCGGCGTTTTTGCATTAAGCGCAAGACGTGGCTAATTTCCATAGACTCCGGCACCGTCAATAGAGGGCGGAGAAAATCATTTAGCTCTGCCTTTCCTGTCGTCAACGCAGAGAGGTAAAAATCTGAGGTGTGCACAAAGCCAATCAGCCTGTCCTTATCCTCATGAGCGACGGGAAAGCGTGAATGGCGAGAATCTCTCATGATTTCGAGGTTTTCGTCAAACGTGTTGTCGTCGTAGAGGCAAATCATCTCAATCCGTGGGATCATAATTTCCCGGGCAAGACGTTCGGAAAACACGAAGACATTGTCGACCAACGCCATCTCGGTCTGGTCAATGTGACCACTTTTATGACTCTGGTTCATGAGAAGACGGATTTCTTCTTCTGTATGAGCAGATTCGTTTTCAGAGGCAGGCTCGATTCCAAGGCGTCTGATCAGTAAATTGGCTGCTCCGTTTAAAAACCAGATGAGCGGATAGCTCAGCTTGTAAAAAAACATGAGCGGTGCGGCAGTCCATAGGGAAGTGGCCTCCGCTTTTTGGATCGCCAAAGACTTGGGCGCAAGCTCTCCGAAGACGATATGTAAAAATGTGATAATAGCAAAGGCGATCGCAAGTGAGGTCGGACCGATCAAATAAGATGGGAAATGAAAAAATGCCATGACGGGCGCGACGTATTGGGCGACGGCGGGTTCACCGACCCAGCCTAACCCCAATGAAGCCAGCGTTATTCCGAGCTGGCAGGCGGACAGATAGGCGTCGAGCTCTCTTGTGACTTTTTGCGCGTAGCGGGCACTTTTGTTATTGCCTTCACTGACGAGTTGGGTCAGACGTGTTTGGCGAACTTTTACCAACGAGAATTCTGCTGCTACGAAGAAGCCGTTCAGAAGAACCAAAAATACCACGAGCAGCAGATTCAGCGTAATCTCCCCTATCGGACTTTCCAAGCACACCTCCGCCTCCCGCAGTGCGAAAGGTGGAGAATTCACCTCCGATACGATAATGGTATTTTACATGTACGACCAAAAACGGATAAATATTCGATCTAAAACCTGTAATAGATATGCCTTTCATGAGCCATGCTACAGGTTTTCTTGTTACTCGTAAGTATACCAATAGGTCAACCGAACAGTCAAAACGTTCCGATTTGAACGAGCGCATTCTTAGGCAATGCTTGGACATACCTGCTTCGTTCTGATCATAAACATAAACGAGCACGGTCCAAGGAGGAGAGCGACGTGTACTGGCTGCAAAAAAGTGTGGCGATTCTCACAGGAAGCGTGCTTCTAGGCATAGGAGTCAATCTGTTTTTGGTTCCACACCGCTTGATGGACGGGGGCATGATTGGGATCGGTTTGTTGGCGACGTATTACATGCAGATGCCGCCGGGTCTCGTGATGATTTTGGTAAGTATCCCTGTGTATATCATCGTCTTTTTTTATGATCGCAGATTGTTTTTTCACAGCTTTCACGGCATGCTGATTTCTGCTTTCTTTATAGACATTCTCTCGGATATGCGTGGCTGGAATCTATGGTCAACATCCTTTTCCGCAATTACTGGTGGCGTGTTAATTGGCATGGGTATCGGCTTGATGCTCGCTTACGAGACGAATACGGGCGGGACAGACCTGCTCGCGCAATTTCTCGCCAGACGATACAAGCTGCGCGTTGCCTTGCTGATTTTTCTAATCGATGGGCTGATTGTACTCTGCTCGATTCAGACGATCGGGATGGAGAGAATGATTTTCTCTTTGCTGACGATCATCGCAGTGGCGGCGACTACGCATATGTTCAGTGGACTCGGACGACCTTTCCCACCGTATACGATCATAGGCCCGCTTCATTCGCGCAAAATGAATGATCGCTTGTCGCGGCTCTATGTAAACACGAACACGAGAAATAGGAACGGGGAAGGGGAAGGCGATATTTTGGAGAAAATAAATAGGAAAAGGATGAAATGAGGGACTGTTTTGTCTGGACAAGCATTTCAAATGATGACGGAGCGTGTCGGCTATTTTCCCGGCCATGTTAACATAGGCCTCGTCATTGGTGAGCATGGAGCAATTCTGATTGATTCTGGTCTGGATACCCAAAACGCCAAGAAAATCAAGAAAGGACTGGACGCTATCGCCCAGCCCTTGTGTGCAATCATTCAGACACACTCTCATGCCGACCATTTCGGTGGCAACGCCTACTTGCTCGGATGCTGGCCCGAAGCAAGAGTCTATGCGCCACCGCTGGAAGAGGCGATCATTCGGTATCCCATACTTGAGCCCATTTACTTGAACATGGGTGCAGTACCACTTGAGGATCTCAAAAATAAGTTTTTGCTGGCGCAGCCTTCTCGGGTGGACCACCACCTTCCACTGGATGAAGGGATCGAGATAGATGGCGTACCTTTCTTTATCCTTTCTCTGCCGGGGCATAGCTGGCAACAGGTTGGCGTCGTCTGTGACGAGATTTGCTTCGCTGCCGACAGTTATTTAGGCGAAGAGGTTTTGGAAAAGCACAAGCTGCCGTTTCTTGTGGATGCGCATGAGACCCTACTTAGTCTTCATAAACTACTTGCAACCAACTACAAGGGATACTTGCCTGGGCACGGAGCATATACCACCACCTCTCATGATGCAGTGAACAAAAATATTGCTTGGCATGAGCGGATTTTTTCGGTGATCTGCGACATTTTAGTAGAGGAGAGAACACCAGAAGAAGCGTTAACTCTCCTGTGTGAGCGTTTACACATTTCCATAGAAAATGCTTCGAGCTACGTCCTGTTTCGGACGGCGTTTATGGGTTACTTGGTCGGGCTTCAGAAAACAAAGAGGGTGGCATACCGGTTTGAACATAATCGGTGGTTGTGGAGAACTGTTCAGGATGGAGCCGAGGGAGCAGAAAGGTAATCGGCGATTTCTGCTAGCTTATGCTCTGCAGCTTCGCGGACGGCCTTGGGAATGAAAAAAACTTCTTCGGATGCGGTGTTCATATAAAACTTTGCTTCCAAATACGGATGACCCAGTTTGACATTCAGTTCCCCTTTTCCAGTCGTTGTGCTGGTGTAGTTCGTAGGGATGCGCAAAAAATACGTGCTGCTGCTGGCGGAGTCGTACATGACGACATCGTACGTGGGCATACTGTCCCTTCCTGATCGATGAAAGCCTTGTTGCCGCAGCATTTTGTCAACAAAAGAGAGTGGCTGAACAACACCGGTAAGGGTCTTGTTTTTTAACCGCATGGACATCCTCCTCGGTTCAACCATTGAGAAATCAAGCTTATTCACATACTATGTAAGGCAATACCAATTCAGACTTGTAGAAAAAGAAAAGAAGGAGTGGACGAGGATGGAACTTGTGGCAGATTTGCATACACATACAAAGGCTTCAGACGGTACCTGCGAGCCTTCGGAAAACGTGCGTTTGGCGAAGGAAGCGGGACTTGCTGCACTGGCGATCACGGATCACGACACGGTAGCAGGGATTCCAGAAGCAATGGAGGCTGCCCGCGCACTCGATGTGGAAATCATTCCAGGAGTCGAAGTGAGCTCCGTAGGGAAGGGGCAGGATATTCACGTTCTCGGCTATTTTGTCCCGTATGAAGACCCAGCTTTTGAAGAGCGTCTCTTCCGTTTACGAGAGACAAGACATGAGCGTAACCAACTGCTAATAGCACGATTACAGGAACTTGGTATCGACATTTCATTGGAAAAGGTATACCGCCGCAAGCAGGGTACGGACAAAAACATCGGGCGACCGCATATTGCAGAAGAACTGATAGAGCTGGGCGTCGTTTCAACGATCGCGGAGGCCTTTGATAAGTACTTGGGCAGAGGGGGAGCGGCTTATGTTAATCCTCCACGTATTACCCCGCAGGAAGCCATCACGCTGATCAAAGAGGCTGGCGGAGTGGCGGTGCTGGCTCATCCGGGGCTGTATGACGATGATGAGCTGGTCCAGGAGTTGATTGTATTCGGATTGGACGGGATTGAAGTCAATCACCCGGACAACGATGAGGTACAAAAAATGCGTTACAGCAAGTGGGCAGCACAATACGGACTTGTTGTAACCGGCGGTTCTGATTTTCATGGCTGGCGTGGAGAGGAGCCGTTTCATGCGATGCTCGGCTCTCATACCGCAGCGATGGATGCTGTTGAACAGATACGTGCGATTGCGGCCAAGCGGAAGGCGTAATTTATCCATACGTAATGGAAAGGACCCTCTTCTCTTTTATGAAGTGCACCCCTTAAAGTAGACATTGGAAAAACCCCTACGGTTTACCGATGAA